>JAESQE010000218.1 GCA_016765335.1 Planctomycetaceae bacterium | reverse complement strand
TATAAAGATGGCGTTCATACAACGCTACCTGAATCTGACAACAGAATGAGTTTTCTGACAGAACCTAGGATTTCGGGGCCTTTAAAAGGTGACCTTTTTGTCTTGTATGTAGTGCTTTGTCGTTTCAGAGATGCCTTTCAGTCCTGAAATCAGGTGTTTTTAACAATAATAATGGCCGAGTGTATACCATAAGGATTTTCTTATCTATTCTTGGCTGTCGGTTAAAAAGAGAGTTGACATGAGATAAGATTGATTTATAACTTACTTTCTATAGATAAGGGCTTGGCGACCTGACGATACTATTTCTACTTGTGATACAATAGTATCTCAACCTACCACACACTACATACCTTCAAGCCCGACCCATAATATTGTTTCTGAAATCATCGATTTTCGAAGCAACCATACCTCAGGGAAGCATCGGCTAGGCTCAATTAAATCCTTTGATTAAGCCTTATTACACAGCCGTTTCGGATAATAACACGACTATTTGTTGTCTTTTGGCAGTGACATTCCTACTAAGGAGAGTTTTGATGGGACAAAGTAAAAAATGCGCCTCAAGTTGTAACCCTGGACATTTCCGCCGATTGTCTCGGCGAGGGTTTCTTACTGTCGGTGCAATTGCTGGAGCAGGATTAACGCTTCCTGATTTATTTCGACTTGAATCTGCACAGGCTGATTTGAAAGAATACGAGAACTTCGAAGGGACTGCTAAGTCTGTCATTCATATCTACCTGCCCGGTGGAATGGCTCATCAGGAATCATTCGATCCCAAGCCGTTTGCTCCGATTGAGTATCGGGGGGAAATGAAGCAAATCAAAACCAAGATCGAAGGCAAGCTTTTCGGCGAAACACTTGCCAAGACTGCTCAGATTGCTGATAAAATTACCATCATCAATTCGATGAGTCATGGTGAAGCTGCTCACGAGCGTGGCACTCACAATATGTTTACTGGCTACCGGCCTAGTCCAGCTTTGAAGTTTCCAAGTATTGGAACGATTATCAGTCACCAGTTCGGTCCTCGTAATAATTTGCCTCCGTATGTCTGTATTCCGAATCAGCCAAACGAATTTGCAGGAACAGGTTATTTGAGTTCCTCTTATGCACCGTTTAGTCTCGGTGCCGATCCTGCTAGCAAAGGCTTCAAAGTACGTGATTTGAATATGACTGCCGGGATTGACGAGTCTCGTTTTGCAACTCGCCGTAGTGCATTGGAAGCTGTTAATGGGCACTTTCAGGCATTGGAAAAATCTGACAAACTGACAGCGATGGATACTTTCTATGAGCGAGCTTATTCATTGATTAGTTCGCCTCAGGCTCGGGAAGCATTTGATCTTGATAAAGAAGATGCCAAGACTCGTGATACCTACGGTCGTAATACCGCAGGTGCTCGTATGCTGATGGCTCGTCGGCTTGTTGAAGCTGGTGTGCGATTGGTGAACCTGACTTATGGTGGTTGGGATATGCATGGCAACATTGTCAACGGCTTCAAATCACAAATGCCTCCGTTTGATCAGGCATATTCAACTTTGATCAACGATCTGGATCAACGAGGCTTGCTGGATAGCACCCTTGTTATGGTCTCTTCGGAATTTGGTCGAACACCTAAGGTTAATAAAGACGCGGGTCGAGATCACTGGCCCAAAGTGTTTAGTGTCGCTTTAGCTGGTGGTGGGATCAAACGTGGTTACGTTCACGGGGCATCTGATGCGACTGCGACTGAGCCGGGTCGAGATGCTGTGGGTTGTGAAGATCTGTTCTCGACTGTTTATCATGCCATGGGAATTGTCTCTGATAAAGAGATTATGGCTCCTGGTGATCGACCAATCGAAATTGTTAATGGCGGAAAAGTCATTAAAGAACTTCTTGCTTAAGATGACGATACTCAGTCCTCGATCAATAAGCAGTTTGCGAATTGGTCGGGGAGAATGAGTTTTATGTATAGAGTGCTGCTTGGACTGTTACCTGTTAGATTTTAAGGTGTCTGCAAAGCAAGGGGGCTTTGCAGAGTAAGTGCCTGAGTGAAGTCTAACTGCTGAATTATCTCCGTGAGCCAAAGGGGGCTGCTCATGTGGAGTCGCGTACCGACTTTACAATCTTGTCACGTCGTATCACCATTATTTCGGGGTCTTTTTTCCTGTTTGGTGTTGTTTTCTGTTCTTGCTCAGCAAGCTCAAGCGACTGATCCTGATTTGACTACGATTACGCCATTCGGTGCAAAATTAGGCACCGAAGTGGTTGTCACTTTCAATGGAAGCCGTCTGGAAGACGCAGTTGAAATTTTGTGTAACGACCCGGGGCTGGAATTCTCGGAACTGACTGTTGACGAAAAGGCCAAGGGCCGGAAAATTACCGCGAAGGTAAAAGTGCTTGGTAATTCACCTTTGGGTGTTCATCGTTTGCGAATTCGCTCTAAGTCTGGGATCACAAAGATTGCAAATTTCTTTGTTGGACCTTACACCGTTGTTGACGAAAAAGAACCAAATACCGACTTCACCGCTCCTCAGACCGTTGGGATTAACGTCACTGTGCACGGTCGGATTGATAATGAAGATGTCGATTATTACGCCGTGGAAGCGAAAAAAGGTCAACGTCTTACTGTCGAAGTTGAAGGTCTTCGTATGGGAACATACTACATGGGGGCTGCATTTTTTGATCCCTATGTTGCGATCATGAATGCAAGTCGTTTTGAGTTAGATGCTCGCGATGACCATGCACTGACTCATCAGGACGCTTTTGCATCAATCATCGTTCCTGAAGATGGAACTTATTATATCCAAGTGCGAGACGCATCTTACGGCGGACACGGTGCTTCATTGTATCGGGCACATATTGGTAATTATGCTCGACCAATCGGTGTGATTCCTGCCGGAGGCAAACCAGGGGAGACTCTGACAGTTAAGTTGCTGGGTGATGTTGCAGGAGATTTCGATCAACAGGTTGTATTCCCATCAAAAAAACCAATGTCTTTCGGGATTTTTGCTCTGAGTAACAATCTTGTCACTCCAACATGTAATCCGCTTTGGGTTTCTTCTTTGGATAACGTGCTTGAAGTAGAGCCGAATGAAGCTCACGCTCAAGCTACCCCGATGGCAATTCCATCCGCTGCCAATGGTTACATCTCTTCAGAAACTGATATTGATTATTTCAAAGTAGCAATGAAAAAGGATCAACAGGTTGATGTCGATGTCATTGCTCGACGTGTCCGATCTGCAATCGATTCTGTGCTGACTATTTACAATGCAAAAGGCGGTCGGGTTGCTGGTGATGATGACCGCAAACGACCAGATAGCTGGGTTCGGTTTAAGGCACCCGCAGATGGCGATTACTTCATTCGTGTTCACGATCAGCTTGGCAATGGCGGACCTGATTACCACTATCGCATTGAAGTGACTGCCGTTGTTCCCAAAATGAAGATCACCAGTAACGAAGTAAGGCGATATGTTCAACCAGATGTAGAAATTCCAGTAGGACGACGAGTTGCATTTTTAGCCAGTGTGAGTCGCGAGAACTTTGGTGGTGCTGTGACGTTTACCGCAGGAAACCTTCCCGCGGGAGTAACTATTGAAGCCCCTGCAACTTGGGCCAGCGATGGCGTGGTTCCCATTATGTTCCATGCACCCGCTGAAAGTACATTGGGTGCGAAATTTGCAACGGTCACCGGAACTTGGCAGAATCCAAGTAATGCAGAGCAGAAAGTCTCCACGAATTTAGTGCAGGACCATTTGCGAATTCGTGGTCGTAATCAAGGGAATTATGTTTGGCGAGAATCTTTAGACACGATCCCAATTGTTATCAGTCAGCACATTCCGTTTGATGTGAAAATTATCGAGCCGAAAGCTCCGGTTGTGCGTGGTGGTTCAATGCTGCTCAAGGTTGTGGCGACCCGAGATGAAGGCTTTGATGCAGACATTCAATTGCTTGTTCTGCAGAACGCACCAGGAGTGAACTCCTCTCGTTCAATCAAAATCCTTAAAGGGCAAACTGAAGCTTTGATTCCAATAAATGCATCAGGAAATGCACCGATCAGAGAGTCGCATATTACCGTTCGGGCAATTGCCAAGGTTGGAAATGGAAGTGTTGAAATTTGCACTCCGTTTATCAAACTGAGAGTTGCAGATATGTATATGAAACTGAAATATGTGACCTCTGCTGTCGAGCGAGGTTCGACTCTGGATTTTCCTATTACTATTGAGAATGTGACACCGTTTGAAGGGAAAGCCAAGGTAGAATTGATTGGCCTTCCAAATAAAGTGACTACCGAAGTGCTGGAAATCACTAAGGATTCAAAAGATATTACTTTCTCAATCAAGACCGATGCGACATCGCCACTGGGTGAGCACAAAAATCTGTTCTGTAAAATTACTGTCATTGAAAACGGCGAACCAGTTCTGCATAACATTGGGTCTGGTCGCCTCAGGCTTAATAATCCTCCTCCTGTGAAGGTTGAGAAAAAACCTGTGCCCAAAGCTGCTCCGAAAAAAGCAGCGGTCGTTGTTAAAAAGAAAGTTCTCTCGCGGCTTGAAATGCTTAGAGAGCAACAGAAAGAACTTCGAGAGAATTCTAAATAACCTACCTGAATACGACCTGTTGCCTGTGTCAAACAGCTTTGCAATTCTTCTTACGTAAGATGGGGAGTTGTTTCGCAGGCGAACCAGCCGGTTTGTTATTCGATTTATATTCGTGAATGAAGCAAGAGGATATCACAATGAGTTCGTTATCTATTCGACCTGTCGTTTTGGCCCTGACGATCTGCTTGGCAGGTCTGTTTTCGGCCTCTTCACAAGCTGCTGATCGAACAATTGTCAGGCTCGATGCCTTTCCTCCGCAGGTGAAATTGAAAACAGCAAAAGACCGTCAATCGATGGTTGTTCAAGCTGTTATGCTGATGGTGTGACAGAAGAGGTGACCAGCCAGGCCGTTGCGGTATTGGAAGGGGCAGCTTGTGTCCGCATTGATGGTCGAATTATTTACCCGCTGGCTGATGGTCAGGCTCAGCTCAAATACAGTTACGGCGGCAAGGAAGAGAAAATTCCTGTTACTGTTGTTGAAGCCGCTTCGCCTCGTCCTGTCAGTTTCAATCTGGACATCATGCCCATTATGATGCGATCAAGTTGTAACACGGGTAGTTGTCATGGATCTGCTCGTGGTAAAGATGGTTTTAATCTTTCGATTTTCGGTTTTGATCCCAATGGAGATCATCATCGTATTACTCGCGAACAGTTGGGTCGCCGGATTAATCTTGCGGTTCCACAGTCGAGTATGATGGTTGAGAAAGCAGTTGGGCTTGTGCCTCACACCGGAGGCAAGTGCTTTGATCTCGATTCTGAATATTGCAAAGATCTTGTCGAATGGATTGCCAATAATTGCCCTAATGATCCTGCTGATTTACCAACTTGCGATTCGTTAGATGTTTATCCTAAACAGGCTGTTCTAGATGGTGCTGGCACAACCCAGCAGATGACAGTTGTTGCTAAATACAGCGACGGGTCAGAACGAGATGTGACTCATTTGGCTCTGTTCCAATCCAGTAACGATAACTCGGCTACGATCGATAAGGAATCCGGCCTGGTCACAGCAGCTAAGCGTGGCGAAGCTTTTGTGATGGCTCGCTATGCTTCTCATACTGTCGGGTCTCAGTTTATTATATTACCTAAAGGGTTGGTGTTTGAGCCAACCAAAGAACCTCCTGCCAATTATGTTGATGGGCTTGTGCTTTTGAAGTTGAAAAAACTTCGCATGAACCCGTCTGCTGTCTGTACGGATGAAGTATTCGTTCGCAGGATTTATATCGACATGGTTGGTATGGTTCCGTCCCGAGTACAATTTGATGCTTTCGTTGCGGATAAGACTCCAGATAAACGGGCGAAACTGATTAATGAGCTGATTCAACAGAAGGAATTTACAGAACTGTGGGTTTCTAAATGGGCTGAATGGCTGATGATGCGATCTAATAACCAAGTCAGTTATAAATCGATTGTTCTGTATTACAATTGGCTTGCAGGGCAAATTGGTGACAACGTTCCTTTGGATCAGATGGTTGTTAAACTTTTAACAAGTAGTGGCGGAACATTTAGTGAACCTGCTACCAACTATTACGAATTGGAGCGAAACAACCTGAAGGTTGCAGAGAATGTTGCACAAACCTTTATGGGGATGCGAATTCAATGTGCTCAGTGTCATAATCATCCGTTCGATCGCTGGACCCAGGATGACTATTATAATTTTGCTTCGTTCTTCTCTCAGATCGGACGCAAGCAAGCTGAAGATTACCGTGAGCGTATTATCTATAACAGCGGTAGCGGGGAAGTTCGGCATCCTGTGACCAATAAAAATGCTATTCCTGTCTTTCTGGGAGGGCGTCAACCAGATGTCAAAGGGAAAGATCGCAGGGAAGTAATGGCTAAGTGGCTCGCTTCGCCGGAAAATCCCTACTTTGCAGAAAACTTTGTGAACCGCATCTGGCATCACTTCAACGGCATTGGAATTATCGAGCCTGTTGACGATATTCGAGTCAGTAACCCTCCGACGAATCCAGAGCTTCTCAAAGAGATGGCTAAAAGATTTACGGAGTCTGGATACGACTATCGTGAGTTAATCCGTGATATTTGCAATTCAAATACTTATCAACGTGCCACCAAACGCAACGAAACAAATGAAACAGATGAGACAAACTTTGCTCATCAATCAATTCGTCGAATTAAAGCGGAATCTCTTCTGGATATTATTTCGCAGGTCACAAACACAAAAGATAAATTCCGTGGTCTTCCACTGGGATCCCGGGCAGTCCAGGTTTCTGATGGAGCAACATCAAACTACTTCCTGACCACATTTGGACGTGCGAAACGCGAAACCGTCTGTTCTTGTGAAGTGAAAATGGAGCCTTCGCTTTCGCAAGCCTTGCATCTGCTTAATGGTGATACCGTTAACGGAAAAATTAAAAGTGGGGGCATCATCAAAGCGTATGCAGATAAAAAAGTGACTGCTGATGAAGTTCTGACTGATTTGTATGTTGTCTGTTTGTCTCGAAAACCAACCGAACCGGAACTGACGAAACTTCGTCCTCTGTTCGCTGAAGGCAACGATTATACAAAATCGTGCGAAGATGTTTTCTGGGCTTTATTGAACAGTCGAGAATTTTTGTTTGATCATTGATTTTACTTGATTAGTTGCTTCAAATGATCTTGAATAGAAACCGGAAAGGTAAGTCTTCACTTTTCCGGTATTGATTGGTTCCTTCCTTCTTCGGAATTGAATTTCCGATGCGACTCCTAGGAGTTCCTGCCATTATGCTACGCCTTGTTTTGACTGCATTTGTTCTGTTTTCATTAACAGTTTGCCCGGCGGTACAAGCTGACGAAAAGAAGCCAGTTGCCAAGCCTAAGATTACGTACGATGAACATATCTTGCCGATCTTTCGTCAGCGTTGTGGATCGTGCCATAACGGGAATGATCAAAAAGGTGGGCTGGTTCTTGATACATATTCCAGTTTAATGCTGGGCGGAGGCTCTGGTGATTCCATCGAGCGTGGCGATGCTGATTCCTCTTACTTGTATATGGTGATTACTCATGAGAGCGAACCATTTATGCCACCCAAGCAGCCCAAGATGCCTGAAAAAGAATTGGCATTGATCAAAGAGTGGATCAATTTGGGAGCATTGGAAAACATGGGGAGCAAGGCAGTCAAGAAAAAGAAGAATGAACTTGCAAAAATCGAAATTACGACCGAACGACCAGCAGATGCCCCTGTTTTGCCAACAGGGGTTTCTCTTAAACCTGTTGTATTGACGAGTAAACCAAACAGTGTGACTGCTCTTGCCAGCAGCCCTTGGGCATCTTTGACAGCGGTCTCTGGAATTAAGCAAGTTCTACTTTATAATACACAAACAAGTCTGCTCAGTGGTGCATTGCCTTTTCCAGAAGGGACACCTCAAATACTGAAATTCAGTCGGAATGGTCGCTTGCTTTTGGCAGGTGGCGGTCGCGGAGGAGCCTCCGGAAAAGTTGTTGTCTGGGATGTAAAGACTGGGAAACGAGTCGCTGAACTGGGCAATGATTACGATGAAGTCCTGGCAGCTGATATTAGTTCGGATCATTCTCTGGTTGTATTGTGTGGTCCCAAACGCATGATTCGGGTCTTTTCCGTTCAAACTGGCGAGTTGGTGTATGAGATAAAAAAACATACAGATTGGATCATGGCAGCTGAGTTTTCACCTGATGGTGTTTTGCTGGTAACAGCTGATCGAAGTAATGGTATGTTTTTGTGGGAAGCAATGACTGGGAATGAATATCTCTCACTCAAAGGACATACCAAAGCGATCACCGATGTCTCCTGGCGACCGGACTCCAATTCAGTAGCCAGTTGCAGTGAAGATGGAACGATTCGGTTGTGGGAACTGAATGATGGTAAAGAAATTAAGCGTTGGAATGCTCATGGTGGTGGTGTCTCTGCAATCGAGTACACCCGCGATGCTCGGATTGTATCTGTTGGTCGTGATAAAACGGCTAAATTATGGAAGGGTGACGGAACCGCTATTAAGACTTACGGCGGCTTGCCAGACCTTGGGCTTGAAGTTGCTTTTGATTCCGAATTGAATCGAGTAATCGCAGGGGATTGGACCGGAGAAGTTCGTATGTGGGACGCTGTTTCCGCAGCACCGTTGGCTCCATTGTCTGCTAATCCTCTGGGACTGAATGACCAACTCGTTGCATTGGATAAAAAATTGCAAGCGACACAGGTATTGGTGAAATCTACTGGCGGACAAATTGCAGCAATCAATAACGCGGTCTTAGCTCGCAAAAAAGCATTTGAAGCAGCCAAGGTTAAATTGGCAGGAGTGGATGCCGGTTCAAAAAAAGCAGTTGCTGATAAAGCAGTTGCTGACAAAAAAGTGCAGGCCCTTGTCAAAGCGGCAGCGGCACAAAAAATAAATTTCGATCAATTCAATGGTCAGGTCACTACTTTGAATACGTCTGTTGCAAATGGCAACAAAGCGGTATCAGCTGCTACTGTTGTATTGAAGACCGCAACGACTGCGAAACAACAGGCAGATAAAAAAGTTGCAGACTTGAATGTCAAAATTCAGGAACTGACTAAAAAGGGAGAAGAAGGCAAAGCTGAATTGGCTAAAGCGACGCAGGAACTTGTTCTTGCAAATACAGCTGTGACTACCGCAGTCGCTGCGATCACTAAGGCGGCAGCGGAAAATGGGAAGGCTGTTCAGGCTGTGGCCCAATTCAAGGCTCAGTTGGTTAATGTCAGTAAGAAACGAGATCAGGCAAAGCAACTGCGTGATAAAACGGTCGCTGAGCAGAAGGTTGTTGCAACCCTAAGCAAAACTCTTGCAGCTCAGATAAAAACGCTGACAGCTGCGATTGCTGCTCAGAAGGTGCAAGTTGCCAAGACACAAAAAGTGATGCCGGTGACTGAAGCAGAAAAGAAAAGATTAGCTAGCTTGCCTCCTGTTCTTAAACAGAACCAGGCACTAACAGCGATGCTACAGACTTACCGTCAAGAATTACAAAAGCAGATTGCAGGTTCAGCTCAAGCCTCTGCAAAATAGATTTTTTATACCGTCCGCCGAAGCTGATTTATGCAGTATTGGCGAAAATCTGATGAGACCACTTTGCCGGAACAACACTTCGTTTGTTTCGGCTTCCTTTCTATCAGGTGTGTCAATTGGTAAAATACTTGCAGAAAACAATATTTATACGCATTCGCGTATTT
>JAESQE010000217.1 GCA_016765335.1 Planctomycetaceae bacterium | reverse complement strand
AACTCCCCCTTCGCAAGGGGGAGAACCAATTTTCAGAGGTTTGCTAGAGAGATGTTGGGATCTTATGGCTAAAATCGAGCAGTACCTCAAACCGGAAGTCATTCGCAATGTGGCTCGGCTCGATTTACGCGCCCGTTTCATTGTCGAGGGATTTCTCAGCGGGCTGCATACCAGTCCGTTTCATGGGTTCAGTGTCGAATTCAGCGAGCACAGACGCTACACCACCGGCGACGACCCCAAAGATATCGACTGGCTGGTCTATGCCAAAACAGACCGATATTACATCAAAAAATATCAAGCGGAAACGAATATCACGGGCTACTTAATGCTCGACCTTTCCGAATCGATGGGATACACATTCCGGCAAGATTTGACCAAATTCGAATACAGTGTCTCGTTGGCAGCTGCGCTGGCTTACATGATGATACACCAGCAAGATCCAGTCGGGCTGGTCACGTTTGACGAAAAGCTACAAACCATCCTTCCCGCCAAAAGTAGACGAACACAATTGGCCAGGATCTTAGCGTTACTGGCTCGCGCTCAGCCGACTGGCACAACAAATATCGCAGATTCCTTACGGCGATTCGCCCCGATGGTCAAACACAAAAGTCTGATCATGATTTTTTCCGACCTGTTGGTCGATCCCGAACCAGTACTCGATTCCCTCAGATTGCTCAGACATGCCGGGCACGATGTGATTCTCTTCAATGTTTTGGACGAAGCCGAAGTGACTTTCCCATTCAGCGGATCGGTTGCGTTACGAGATCCTGAAACCGATAAGCAGCTCAAATTAGATGCATCAGGAATTCGAAATGATTATCTCGATGCGATGCAAGAAATGCAGGATACATACAAAAAAGAATGCCTGGCAATGGGCGTTGATTTTGTCCCTTTAAATACCAGCATGCGATTCGACACCGCGCTAGTCGAATTCCTTTCACAGCGACGTGCCCGCTTTTAACGGAAGCGACCTCTATTAATTGAATATCAGAGGTTCTCGAATACAGTTTGGCTATAAAAAACAGTTCAAAACCCCCTCTCACTTCCCCTTCGTAAGGGGGAGAACCAATTTGATAGAGGTTCCCGAAAGCGACTTGCAGATAACGCGTACTACTTTTTCTTTGCCCAGTCGGGGGTGCCGAACCAGTCTTCCATTTCTTTTAGGAATGGGGCAACGACACCGGCTGCTTCTGGAATTTCGCCTCGATCACCGGTTGCAATCATCCAGGTTTCTAGCGCCGTTCGCATTTCAATCAATGCTTGTTGATGCTCGGGGGATTTTGATTCCGCCAGATTTTTGATTTCGTGTGGATCAGCCAAAATATCGTACAGCATCTCATCGGGAAATGGCTTCATCAAATCAGCAGCCGGGCCGGTAAGCTTTCCCTGTGCATGCAGTTTTCGCATCAACGGTTTGACCAGAAAACATTTTTCTTTATAACGATTCAGCGTCAAAAACCCCGCTCCTGGAGTGAAGTTTCGGATGTAATGAAAACGCCCATCACTGACAGATCGCATGCGAATAGACGTTTCGTCAATACGATCCCGTGCACTGAAAGCATACCGCCGAGCAGAATCCGGGTGATCGCCCAAAAAGTTTCTTCCTTGCATTAATATCGGCTTCTCGATTCCAGCCATCCAAAGAGTTGCAGCTGTTAAGTCGATCAAACTGAGAACCTGATCATCCACTGTTCCTGGTACAATCTGCTGAGGCGACTGATGATTTTTCGCCCAGCGAATAATCATAGGCACATGCAAGCCAGAATCGAACGGCCAGTGAATCCCGCGAGCATCAAGCCGCCCGTTATCAGAAAAGAAGATCACAATTGTGTTATCGTCCAAGCCATCTTTTTTGAGCTGCTCCATGATCCAGCCGAAACGAATATCAGTCCCAGTCAGCGAATTGAGATAGCGAGCCCATTCCTGACGCGTAATTANATGATCNGGATAATAAGGTGGAGGTGTCACATTTTCCGGAGTCGCGACTTTCGGATGCCATTCTTCACCGACCCATTTCACACGAGGTTTTTCCGCAGATTTCCGATCATAAATATCATACTCTGCTTCAGGCATATTAATTTGTGCAAAGAAGGGTTCATTCTTTTTTAACTCTTCCCATTTCNTTGACTGATAAATATCACCCTCGTTGACAAAGTTCAAATCGAGTTTGCCTGTCCCCACTTCGCGTTTGCCGATGTGCGTGATATTCGCTGTATAATACCCCTGATCCTGCAAGCGATGNGTAATCGGTCGAACCCCTGGCGGCAACTTAAAATCGTCGCTGCGATGTGATCGCATATGATGTGTATCGGTGGTTGTCTGATACATTCCAACCAGAAAAGCAGAGCGACTCGGAGCACATACCGGAGAGGTCGAAAAAACATTCGTATAACGAACCCCCTGGTTTGCTAATGCGTCCAAATTTGGCGTTGCGACATTCTTGCCGCCATAGCAAGTCAAGTCATTGGCAAAGTTTTCGCCCACGATCCACAAAATGTTCGGCTTGGATTCTGCTGCACGTAACGCATGCGGAGAAACAAAAACCGCGAGCAGGTAGGCACACAATAAACGCATTAACAAACTAGACATTGTATTTTATTCCGTCGATTCAGAGATTCAATATAATTTGATAGCAGCTTTAAAAAACGGTACGCCGCAGTAGTTCAACTAGCGAAAAAAGTCAGTCATTTGGGTAGAGGCTTTTGCTGTCCCGATTGGGAACAAATTAAAACGGATAGATTTTATTTTACCACAGAGACGCAGAGAACACCGAGTTGAAAAAGTAGCAGTAAAACTATCAATTTAACTCAAGAGATATACGGTCTTGTTTTGCGAGAAAACAAGACTCACTTGGGTTTTTCTCTGTGACCTCTGTGCCTCCGTGGTTTATTCAAATCCCTCCTGCTTGATACCGCCTACGCTGGGTGAGTCGTCAGGAAATCATATTCTAAAATTATTAAAGCGTCTACCACCTAACACTAGTTGCACTATGTAGTGGTGTTATTCTTGACTGTTAGCTCGCCGAATCACGAACTCAACAAGTTCTTCGCAGTGAAAAAAACCGGGCCAGTAGTTGTGTCCTTGATCATCAATCACTTTCACTTCAATCAACTTACCTGCTCCTGCTTTTTGGTAACGGCGTTGAAGTTCTGCGGAGTTCTTTTCCAACGGCACAACTTTATCGATTTTTCCATGAATAATGTAAACCGGAACTTTTGCTTTGGCGAGTACTGACATTTTTCCAATCGGATTGTGCTGATCAATCTTTTCTTCGAGTTGCTCCGGTGTCATTTCATAAGCTGAAGCTGCCCGCTTAATGCCGGGGTAACTCGTTAAATCGTAGACCGGATAAATGCCTGCCAACCCTACGACTTTTTCCGGATTGCGAACCGCCCAACTTGATGCCCACAAGCCACCCCGCGATCGCCCAAGCAAGCACGGCCTTTTCGAATAACCACGTTTCACCATTTCGTTATAACAAGCATCCAGATGTATTTGTGAAGCGGGGCTGCCGTACCCTTCGCCAACATCGATGCCGGCGACTGCAATGCCAGCTGCCAGGAATTGTTCGTGCATCCATTTTTCATGCACATCAGGAGTTCCCGGAAGCGTTGGAGCATAAAAAACCCAAGGACGCGGCGACAGCTTCGTTTTCACGCTCGGCTCAAAAATAAACATCACACGATCCTGAAGCAAAAACGCTTCCCCAGGCAGAATCAAATTCTTGAGCGGTTTAGCATCTTCAGCGATGGCGAAAGAATTCGAAAAGCAAATAACAAACGCAATCGCAGCATGCAAAATCAATGAGTGTTTCATCGGTGTATCCAAGTTGTAATGGGAAGTGAATCGAAGTTAGCGGAAACAGATCAATCCCAGAATTTCGGCTTCATCGAGGACGATCCGTTTTAAATTTCATTAACGTCAACCTAATTACAACAGACTCCCCGGAAAAATACCAGCGTGCACAAAAAAGCCCGGCAAGTAACCAGTATTTTCATACCAGAGCCGGGCTTTGGAGGTGCCTCGCTGATTTGAATCACAGCTATTCAATGACTCTTTTCACTTCTTCGATTTTGTCCTGTAAGGCGTAAACATCAGATAAACTCGATCCCTCTTCTCGTCGACAGGGCAATATTCAATGAGTAATGTCTGAGTTTCTTTCAGGTCTGCTTCAAACCGAATACTATTCAGTGCAATACGGGGAACCTGAATTGAAGTCTTCTTTCCCTGGAAATCTGAGGTAAAAGTTCGGACATCTTCAATACGACTTAAATCATAAATTCCTTGAATGTGGATAGTTGACTGGTCTTCTTCCAATGTTGTCCTAAAGGTGGTTTCTAACCCCTCTGTTACAAGTTTAATTTCGGGTTCCAATTTTCCTGTTTTGCTCCAGGAAACACCGGTAACAAACGCACGCTGATCGTGATCGTTGAGTGCCACTTTTGTCCCATTAATTGATGTCGACTTGGGGGCAAACAGAATATTTGAACGTTCATCCTTTTGTGCTTTCTGAATGACCTTGAATACCTGTTTATTTGACAGCACAGCAGATCGTACCGGAATACTATTTACTTCTTCTGATTGGGAAGATACTTCGAGGACAGTTTCGGTAGTTTCTTTCGGAAGACTTTTGCACCATCGAGCATCGCTCGCTTGATCATTCCACTCAATCCCCATTGAATCTTCAATTCTAGAGCTGACTTCAATGAAACGTAGTTCGGTAGTAAGTTGGCATCGGCCACCTTTTCGATATGCACTGAATTGCATGTGTATTTCATCATGAACTGAGTGAGGAGCCCTGATAATCAGACGTAGCTTTTCATGGTCTAGCCTTACTACTGCTGACTGGCCTGATTTCCCAGTCGATTCATAAGATGGTTTCAGTGGTTTCTGATGCTTTTTGAGAAGTTCCTCTTCTAACCACGAATAAGGTAACATCGTGAGGAATATTTTCTCGATGTCCTCTGCCAAAGTCTCCAAAGTAACAACGGGAGGAACTTCAATTCCCAGCTTATCCGCATCTGCCTGGCTAATTGGCACGACAAGGTCGGCAACAGAATGGACCTCGGCTAGTAAGACTTGAGATTCATCAAAAGTAATCTGGGGAGATATAAATTTCGATATATCTAAATGAGACCAACCATCAGCGTCCGATTGC
>JAESQE010000216.1 GCA_016765335.1 Planctomycetaceae bacterium | reverse complement strand
TTCCTCCACCTTTCAATTCCCCATCAACCTCCTGATTTTGGAATCCATACCTATAATCAGAGCTATTAAAATTCCTCCCTGGCATAAGGGATATAAGAATGCATTTTCTCAATAAGAAAATCGGAGATGAGAACGATTCCATCTGATTGCTTGAATGCTGCTTCATAAAATTGCAGCTCTTTTTTAACTTTAAGTTGATCACGATTCGGAATTGCAGGGGTCCATTCCACTAAAATTGGAATTAGCTTCATGCCCAGATGCTTAGTCAACTTGCGAAGTGTTTTCCAGAGATCATAATTTCTACTGTAGAACAGGACATGTCGTCCCCCCTTCACGCGAGCAATGATTAGGCATTTCAATAATCGAATTATTGGGAAATAATGACGTATCCTTGATCCAATTCGTGTTCTCCATATTCGGGAAGGAGTGTGTGGTGAAGGAGAGCCGGTTGTGTATTCAAACTTGATCCCTTCATGTACTCCCTTCGATTGTGTATTTAGAGGAGTATGACCATAGTCGGTATGGGTTGTGACGATCACCTTGACGTCAATAGAATGGTGCAAAACCCCCTTGGCAAGCAAAGTGACATAATTTGTTGCGGCATACCCCTTTGGAAAGCCAAACAAATCTCCGATGATAAGAATCTTTTTAAGCATTTTGTGTAAAACTGATTCATTTGCTAAGTTGACAAGCAATATAGAGTTGGTTGTTCAACTTGCTGGCGCTGAGCCAGGCTGCGTAATTGAGAACTTTACGAACCGGTATTGCCCAAAGTGTGGTATTGATCTGAAATGAAATTGGTCCAGAAATCGGGGTCGTACTTTTCCCATGCATGGCAACCAAAAGGTAGTTCGCTACCGTTTAATTCAAAGCATTTTCGCGGATTTACTTCGAAGGCAAATGAAACGGCCTCGAAAGGAGAAGGGATCTGAAACCACGGAAACCGCACCGGCACTACCTCGCTCCAAAAACGATCCTCGTTTATCTTTAATTTGTGTGCGGCACTACAAAAGCGATTGCTCAACAGCTTTCCAGAAACAAATTGCTTCAGGAAGCTTCGAATTCCTCTTGGAAAAGGTTCAATTAATCGCCAACTGGAAAGAACTTTAATTGAAGAGGAAACACGTCGTAAGGAAAATCCCCCGTTTCCAACTCCGAGCAAAGGAGCATCTACCTTTGCTTCTCCACGTCGATCTCCTGGGGCTTCATACCAAGGGGCTCCTATGTAATCAATACCTCGCTCACACCATAGAGCCAGCTCATCCCTGAAGACAAAAGCATCAAGCTGGTGAATCAATAAATATTCATAGGCAGAGAATGCTTGATAAAAGTGTTTAGAAAGAAGTAACTTATTGTATCCAGATCTTCCAACAAAGTACTCAGGAGAGAATCGAATCACCTGAATTTCAGAAGAGTAGTTACTGTATATACTTACATCCATCCCTTCAGGAGCAATCAGATAAATTGGCCATTCTGATAATATTTCCAGGACATTATTAAATGCAATCAACTCCCCTCTGGAAGGCTCTTCGCTGTAGACAGGGATTCCTATTGCACACGATTTCATTTTAGAGCGTCTCCTCGGAATGCAAATATATCAATTTGAAAATCCATTCCTCCCATGCTTTTTCGTTCTATAAATGGCTTTTGGGACGAAAAACTTGTCTTCAATTGATACCTAAATCCCGCTCGGCTTAGAACTCTTAGCAATTCATCTAATCTTTGTTCTTCTTCAACGGGAGAGTGATATTCAACAAAAAGATGGTTTACATTATGTAAACCCGGCTCGCAGTCTAGAAGGACGTCTACCTCAGCGCCTTCTATGTCGATTTTCAGAAAGTCTATCTTTTCAGAAAGTCGATCTTTCAAACGTTTACTAGCAACTTGGATCCCCTTATCGCCTGCAGCAGAGATTCGCCCTGCAAAGCCACCTCGGTTATCGAAACACACAGAACCATTTTCAGTTGACACAGCCTCGTTGACCACTTCTATGTCATTATACCCAAACAGGTTTAAATTATATTTCAGAACCTCGCATATGTTGGGATCTGCCTCCATGGCTATTATTCTGGATTGAGGCATTCGTAATTTTAAGAATATTGTGCTGAGGCCAATATTAGCACCACAGTCCAAAATGAGAGGAAATTCTGATTCTGATAGGAACCTATACGGTTCTTCTAAAAATATCTCTTTAAGTCCAACAAGAAAGGTTCCTGCATCAATAATCCGAATATCCTTCCCCTTGAACAGAACGGTTGTGGCTACATGTCTCGGCATCTCTTGGAGTCTTTTTACATCAGCAGGGCTGATCCACTTGAAGAATGCCGAAGAAAGATTAGGAGATACGTTTCTTCGTCTTAGTTTACTCAAGATGCTTTTCATCGAATGAAATCCCTCAGCTTTTTCTTTACACGGCGAATTAAACTCATTGGTTTGTGGATCCCGACCTCAAGATGTAAGCGTTTTACTACAGCCCTATCTGCTTGTCGATCAGGCTCAGTTGTTTCGGGGCATAAAACAGGAAAACTAATCCCCCTTACTGTCCCGTTGAGCGGTTCACCACTTAGTGTATTAGTTGCACGATCATCATAGCCTGTATTTTCCACTAAATTTGCAGTAGGGCATATACAGACACCGTGGTTCTTCCAAATACAGAAGAACCACCGATAGTCCCACACATCTTTTCTACCCTCCCGTAGTTCACTGATCTTTTTAATCCAGTACCGAACCTCTCCTTCTGGCATTTGATTGTTTTTAACAATGTCTTCATCAGTAACTCCATCAGGCAATAACATATCAAAATCAAATAGGTCCCAAGATCGTCGCCAGGTCGCCCATCCCCAGCTATGAATTAATTGAGTAAAACGATAATCAAACTGTCTTGGATATTCCTGTGGAAGAAAGTCATTTCCTGAGACATGCATTACTCGATTGTCTGACGCATAGAATGAATCCATCTGATGGCAAAATTGAAAAAATGATACATGAGGTAAACAGTCATCCTCAAGGATGATTCCAAATTCAATATTTTTAAAGAACCATGAAATTGCCTCACTTACAGCAATATCGCAACTAAGATTTTCATCACGAAATAATGTTTTCACTTCACAGGGCCAGTCGACTGCGGTGGCAATCTTTCTTGTCTGCTCGCACAGCTCATTTTCACCCTCGCGACCTATTCGTGGCCCATCGGCTGCGACAAAAAGTTTTGATGGACGAGCCTCTCGAATCGCAGCAAACGACTGTTCTGTTAAATCGGGACGATTAAAGATCAGAAACAGAACGGGAGGGCAATGAGAACCTTCTGCACAATTTATATCTTTTTGATCTAATTCATTCATAATAACGGAGACAGTTTAAATAATTATTAAAAGGAATTTATTTGATTGCGTATAGTACGTCAGAGTGATCATCTAGCATGGTAAGCTGAGCTATTGGGTGGTGCGTCTTCTCTAGAATATGATCAATTTCCTCGCGGTGAATGTGCCGTACCTCAATAAGGAGGAACTTCGGGCTGTGCCTTGTTAGATCTAATCCCATCATCGCCATTGGCTCATATCCTTCTATGTCTAAGGAGAGAAGATCAATTTCTTTAATGCCAAACGCATCAAGAATTGATGAGAGAGTCCGTGCCTTTACATTGATATTATAAACATCCTGAATTTCGCTCAAAAATCTACGCCCCGACTCAATGTGTGTTTCTCTCTGTATTTCAGAATTCATTGCACCGGCAGTTGTACTCATGAGTCCACAGAACGTCATTTCCACGGTTTCATCTGGATAATCATTTGCGACAAGAGCTGCGTTCACCACGTTACATTGCGGACGGTTAATCTTACATTGCTGATACAATTCAGGGATTGGTTCAATAAGAATCCCTTTCCAGCCAAAGTATTTCTCGTAATAGAGTGTGTTTGATTGTCTGATTCCATTGTTAGCGCCGGCTTCAATAAATACCCCGTTTTTGCGTCCAATAAAAGGCTCCAGCTTTTTGTCTAAATCATTTAATGCAAAACTCTTTCGATACTGCATAGCCGGTGTATAAGCCAAGGCACTCTTTACTATATTTCGTCCGTAATTCAACATTTTGACTCCCTGCATGACCAGTTTCCACGGATTAGTGTCTTACCTTTGCCGAATTCTATAGGTCTTCCAGTTCCGTAGTAATCTCCTGAGGCAATATCCAATGTCCCTATCGGAGTTTTAATCCAGTCCAGTTCCTCCTTGGCATTCATAATACGCACGCTAATGGGGTATGTGCCTTCAACAAGTGGAAGGTCTTTTATTTGGCATCGAACAGTGAAGTCCCCTTGAGTATCAAAAAAAACATCTTGCACACCGCTGTATAGAATTGTGATTGCAGAGCGATCCTGCTTATCGTGAATTGAAAATCCCACATTTATTTGAGACATCTTTGTATTGGATGCCGTTGCTGCAAATCGAAATACTAGTGTGGTGCAAGTACCCGACTGAACTTGATCGATTCGGTCACCATTCTCATTTTCAAGCCAAAACTCTGCCAGTCGAATTAGCCCTGACCCGCTTCGATTCGTTCGGAGTAGTAAGTCTTCGCCATTTGAATTTACTGGATTGAGCTGATTTAAATATGAAGAAACAGCATTGTCGACTGGCAGATCGTAAGCAAGACCACCTTCATTTAGGACGATTCCGCGATTACACAATGTTTTTACGGAACCTAAATTATGGCTGACAAAAATAATTGTTCTGCCATCAGAACTACTCACATCTTTCATCTTGCCAATGGCTTTGTTTTGGAATTCGGCATCTCCAACAGCCAGGACTTCGTCGACAATTAGAATTTCTGGTTCCAGGAATGCGGCTACTGCGAAACCTAGTCGGACTGACATGCCGCTGCTGAAGCGTTTTACTGGGGTGTCGACGTACATTTTGCAGCCGGCGAAGTCGATGATGTCGTCGAACTTTCTGGTGATTTCGTGTCGCTTCATTCCCATGATCGCGCCGTTGAGATAGATGTTTTCTCTCGCGGTCATTTCGGGGTGCATGCCTGTGCCTACTTCCAGCAAGCTGGCGATGCGGCCTTTGATATTGATTGAACCTGTCGTTGGTGAAGTGATGCGGGATATGATTTTAAGCAGTGTGCTTTTGCCTGCACCGTTAGCGCCAATAATTCCCAGGACTTCGCCTTGCTCTACTTTGAAGTCGATATCCTTCAACGCCCAGACGTAATCACTTTGGGCAGCCTGATCCCGCTGATTCACCTGTCCAACTTGTGAGTAGGGATCGTCCTTGCCACGTATGCTGGCCCACCAGCGGTTCAGGTCGTGGCTGATGGTCCCCGTGCCGACCTGACCCAGGCGGTATTGTTTGGAGATGTTTTCGATTTTTATTGCTACGCTCATGAGTATTCAGTTGGCAGTAAGCAGTTTACAGGAAGGAAAAAGGAAAAAGTTGGCAGTAGTCAGGAAGGAAAAAAGTTTTCAGTTTGCAGTTTTCAGTTGACAGGCAGCAAGCAGATTAGTTTTGTTTTGATTTTAGGGAGCGGATTAGGCCGTTGATCATGGCTGAGGGTTCTTTTGTTTCTTGGTACCAGTTGTCTCCAATAGATTTGGTGATCAAGCCCGCTCCTATTCCTACAATTGTCTGCGTACGTAATTCGCCGCAGGATGCTCTGGCGTAATCAAGAAACTTGCATTTGTCTGGTATGGTTGAACGCTCCATCCCTTCAGCAATGTTTGAGGGGACGGATAATCCTGAGCGAGTAATTTGATCCCGAAACCCAAAGTCACGCAACTCGTTTGTGTTTTGATAAATCGAGATGCTGAGCTTAACCGCCCGCTTCCAAACATCTAAATCCTCAAACCCCGCCATAGATCTAGTCCACTTCATTTCTGTAATCTAAAAACTGCCAACTCCAAACTGCCAACTCTTTTAAACAGTGTCCATAAATGTTTGTTCTGTGCGGTTGAAGATGATGGTTCCGGAGATTAGTACAACCAGTGTGAAGGCGGTTGTGTAGGCGAGTCCTGCGACTGATGCCTGGCCTGTGCCGAGGAAGCCGTATTTTATGGTTTCGATTAGATGAGCAATCGGGTTCCACCACAGCACTGCCTGGGCACGTTCGCTGAGTAGGCTCATCGGGTAAATGATCGGCGTGGCATACATTGCTAATTGGACGCCAAACTGTATGACAAATGTGAGATCACGATATTTTGTTGTCAACGAACTGAAAATGATTCCGAAGCCTAAGCCTAATCCTGCCATTAACAGAATGAGGTAAGGAGTGATAAGTATCCACCAATTGGGCTGTATCAGGTCTGTTGTGATTAAATAAAACGCAAAAACTGCCAGGAACAAGGTGAACTGAATCAGGAATTTGATCAGTCCGGATGTGACCACAGACAATGGGACAATGAGCCGTGGAAAATAGACCTTGCCGAAGATCGAAGCATTTGATGTGAATGTTGTGGACGTTTTGCCAAAGGAATCAGCAAAGTAATTCCACATGACGATGCCGGACATGTAGAACAAAACCTTCGGGATTTCATCGGTGCTGATCTTTGCGATATTGCCGAAGATGATCACGTAAACCAAAGTCGTCATAATCGGTTGGACAAAAAACCAAATGGGACCAAGAACTGTTTGCTTGTAAACGGTGACGATGTCGCGTTTCACAAACATAAAAAGTAGATCACGGTAATCCCAGAGCTCTTTGAAGTTGATATCCAGCAAGTGCCTTTTCGGGCGAATGACTAAATCCCAATGTTCGTTATCCGGCTGATCGGAATCTGAGCCGGAGTTCGTCTCGTTCGAAACAGAGAGTTGTGCAGTTTCAGACAACTGATTCATCCTGTACTAGTAGCTAGACTCTAGAGGTTAGAGGCTAGAGATTTTGTTTGTTGTTTTTGTAAAATTGTTTCGTGAACCAGATCAGCGAATTTATTTGTGATGACGCTTCGGTCAAATTCCTGTACCGCAATTTGTCGGGCACGTTGCCCCATTTCCTGGACCGATGTGCTGTTTTGGGCAAGTGCAAGAATCGCGGTTGCAATTGATTCTGCTCTTTGAGTTTGTGGTTGGTCAATCTCGCAGGCTTCGCCAAGTTGTTCATTGCTAACGAACTGTGATAGTTCAGAACGACTGCTGGCTAGTACCAGCAGCGGTGTGCCGCTGGCAAGGATTCCGTAGACTTTGCTTGGGAACAGGCAGCGTTCAACGCCAGATTTCAGTGATACAAAATGCACGTCAGCTGCGCTCAGGCTTTCGGCAAGTTTTTCGTAAGGTTGCTTTTCGAGAATCGTTACATTTGTCAGGTTGTTCTCATCGACTCTTTGAGAAATTCTTTTTTTCTGGACACCATCTCCAATAATCACAAAGTGAATATTCTCTCGGTTTTTTAATACCTCAGCAGCATCTAACAATGCATCTAATTCGTGAGCTAACCCCAGGTTTCCCGAATACATGACCAGGAATTTATCGTTCCATCCATTTTTACTACGAAACGGATTGTTCTGCTTCAGAGGAACAATTGTCGTTGTGTCCGTCCAGTTGGGAAGTACTCGTAGTGATGACTTTGAGACGCCATGCTGCTGGCAGGTTTGTTTCATGTCCTCGCTTAAAACGATAACTCGGTCAGCTTTTTGATAACAGTTAAACAGCATGTTTCGAAGTTGTTTAACGAGTATACCTTCGCGAGCCTTACCTAATGCAACCGCGACATCAGGATAAATATCCTGTAAATAGGCGATGTACTGACACCCTGTTTTACGTTGAATTTTTCTTCCCAGCAATGGCAGAAAGAAGGGATCTGTTTCGGTGATAACGACATCGGGAGTTGGCACTTGCTTCAACTTACGATAAGCAGAGGCAGTAAAAGTGAGCAGGTTGGTGAGTCGTCCTACAATTGATCCCTTGGAAAATCGAGTGTGATTGACTCGGTGGATATTTAACGAAGGACCGAATGGATGGACATCATCGCTCACTTTCTCGCCATGAAGTGGGTGACCGCAAATTACATCCACATCAAAATCTTGTACCAAATCCTCACACAATTGTGTCAGAAGCTGGCCCGTAGCCTCGTTGTCAGGCCAGAACGAGCGATTGATGAATAGGAGGCGTTTACGTTTCATAGAAGAGTTAGTCAGTAGTCAGTAAGCAGTAATTCTTTTGTTATACTTCGCTGGTTGTGAATGTATCTGAATGAGACATTAATGATTCGACATCTGCATCCACCATCATGCGAACAAGTTCTGGGAAGCCGGTTTTTACTTTCCAGTTAAGCTCTTCTTGTACTTTGGTGCTATCACCTAGAAGCAGATCCACTTCGGTAGGGCGGAAGTATCGCTCGTCGATCTGGATTAAAACTTTTCCATCAGGCCCGAGGCCACGTTCTTCGACGTCAGTCCCTTGCCAGGTAATTGGTAAGCCAACATGTGCAAAGGCAAGTTCACAGAATTCGCGTACCGAATGAGTTTCTCCGGTCGCGACAACATAATCTTTGGGGACGTCTGTTTGAAGCATCAGGTACATCGCTTCGACGTAGTCGCCCGCGAATCCCCAATCTCGCTTGGCATCAAGATTTCCAAGGAACAGGGAATCTTGCTTTCCGTGATAAATCCCGGCTACTGCCCGAGAAATCTTTCTGGTGACAAAGGTTTCGCCTCTGCGAGGTGATTCATGGTTAAACAGAATCCCATTGACTGCAAACATTCCGTATGACTCACGGTAATTACGAGTGATATGAAATGCATAAGCTTTTGCAGCTGCATACGGGCTACGTGGGTAGAAAGGGGTTGTTTCTGTCTGTGGTGTTTCGATCACCTTGCCATACAACTCGGATGAAGAGGCCTGGTAAAACTTTGATTCCAATCCGAGATCTCGCATCGCCTCCAGAATTCGAACTGCTCCCAAACCTGTGACATCTCCTGTGTATTCGGGAATATCGAAGGATACCTTCACATGCGATTGAGCACCCAGATTGTAAATTTCATCTGGTCGAACAACTTTCAAAACCCGGTTGATTGAAGAGGAATCCGCCAGGTCACCGAATGTTAAATGCAATCGGACATCTTCTTCGTGCAGATCTTGATAGATATGATCAATTCGTCCGGTGTTGAAGGAAGAAGATCGGCGAACGACTCCCCATACCTCGTACCCTTTGCTGATCAGCAACTCGGATAGATAAGAGCCATCTTGCCCGGTGATTCCAAAAATGAGTGCTTTTTTACCGTTTTTGGGGGGAAATTGTCGATCTGTAGATTTCATGGTTTAAGCCTTTTAAATTATGCGATTCAAGCTCGCGATGTTTTTGTGTTTTTATTGCAACTTAGAAATCTAATTCTTTGCCACTTCAGATTTTGTGACGTGTTGATGTGTTTGGTTGCTGTTCCAGTCGGAGTTCAAAAACCACTGGTAAGTTTGCTCAATCCCATTCTTCAGTTCGATGGATGGCTGCCAACCAAGTGATTTCAGCTTGGTAATATCGAGTTGTTTGCGAGGTGTTCCATCGGGTTTGGAAGTGTCGAAATCAATCGAGCAATCGGGATAAACCAGATCGCGAATTGTTTCTGCCAGTTCACGAATCGATAAATCAATTCCTGTGCCTATGTTGATTGCATCTGCATCGTCGTAATTATCCAAAAGGAATATGCAGGCCGCAGCGAGGTCGTCGACATGCAGAAATTCTCGTAACGGCGTTCCTGTACCCCAAATTGTTACTGAAGATGAGTTTGATGTTTTCGCTTCATGGAATCGACGAATCAGAGCCGGAAGAACATGTGAATTTTCGGGGTGAAAATTATCGTTTGGCCCATACAGATTTGTTGGCATCGCAGAAATGAAATTGCAGCCGTATTGTTCTCGGTACGCTTGGCAGGAGAGCAGACCTGCGATTTTTGCAATCGCGTAAGCGTAGTTTGTTTTTTCCAGAGGCCCTGTCAACAAATACTCTTCTTTGATCGGTTGTGCACAATCGCGTGGGTAAATGCAGGAACTTCCCAGGTAAAGTAATTTCTTCACTTCTGTCTGGCAGGCTGCTCGAAGAACCGTTGAGTGGATTAACATATTCTCGTATAGGAAATCAGCTGGGTATTGCGAGTTCGCCCAGATTCCGCCCACTTTTCCAGCCACGTGAATCACATAATCAGGACGATGTTCTTCAAACCATTTTGAAACGGACCATTGATCACACAGATCAAGTTCATCCCGACTGGCAGTTAACAATCTGGTGAAACCACGTGCTTGCAAAGTCCGCATAATGGCAGACCCAACCAAGCCTTTGTGGCCGGTAATGAAGATAGAAGATTCTTTACTTGGCATATCTTACGTTGTTCTAGCAAATTCGATTTATCATCAAGGCAGCGTTATGAAGAAAGGGAGTTCAATTACAAACTTCGACTTCCCAATCACTTAGTTCGACCGATGCACCCTGCTGTAAGAAGTTGACAGAGATAATCAAGCGATCAACACCCTTGCGTTGGTAAACGGTTCCAGAGGCTCCTTTCAGGGGGCCACTTTTTACTCTGACTTTCGTTCCCGGCTGTAATTGCGATTCAATGCTGACTGGCTCGCCTAACGCGAGCAGCATTTCTAACTGGTGCAGATCGTACCGAAGAGACTCTCCATTCTCTACTTCCAGGCAGCGGGAAATTGTGTTTGTGGTCAATGCAACCTGGCGAGCTTCTTCATTCCCGTACAGAAAAACATAATTGGAAAATAATGGAACAAAACTGGTCCGTTGACGTCCTGCTGGGGAACGTGTCTTTTTTTCGATGATCGGGCAGTAATAAGAGATCTTCTGGACGGCTAGCTTTCGCATTAGCTGTTTCTCTTGTCTGGACATTGTGTATAACGCCCACCATTTTGCGTCCGGCTGTTCCAGGCAAGATGTCAATAAATCAGCAGGGTAAAGATTAGCTTCTCGCTCAAGAATCGGCATGTTAGAAACTCCATTTTATCTAAATCGGCGCGCACTCCGTTCCTTTGGGTGACACCCTTGTGTTTTACGCAAGTCTTAATGTACAAACAGGTTTTCACAATCCGTTGTCGCCTTTGAGAAATCCCTTCTCTATGTCCACTTTAGTAAGTGTTAAGTATACGACTCGATTTGATGCATCTACAAGAAGTGTTGGCTCTTCTTGATCAAGATTTTAGTGTTCAAATAATTGAGCCTCTACAATTACTACATTCCGCACTGACTAAGGAGAATCGTCAGTTACGTTTTTATCTTTTGTCTGATTGTCTTTTGCGAATGAATACAAAAGAAGAGGCAGGTGAGCACATCTGCTTTCTTGTGACTTGCTGAGATTACGGGTGAGCATCGATGAAATGATGTCTGAGCTAGTTCGTCAAGTATTTTCCTAGATGGTGGATACTGTTTCGGGTGTGGTCTCAGAGCGGGTTTCTCGTGCAGTGATTTCATTGAATTGTACTTCAAATGCCCGCAGTCCCTCAGTCAAATCAGCCAGCCAGTGGAAATTCGACTCACCTTGACGAGATTTACCAACCAGTAACATATTCCCAATTCGTTTGTTATCAGCGAAGAATGGGACATCCATATTCCAGGAAGATTCATCTTCCTTTTCGTGATGGCTGTTCCAGACAGCATGATATTCCTCACTGATTGACGGGGAGCTTATGTTTAACTGGACTCGTGAGAGGTCAAATCTTTCGGCATATTCTATTAACGAGTCCCATAAAAGTTCCCATTCACGATTGCCTTGAAACCGTGAGCAAATCGATTGTCCCCTTTCAGTGTTTGCCCCTTGGCCTTGAGGTGGTTTCATAAAGAGTGATCGAAGGAATAATTTAATGCGTCTTAGGAATAAATCGCATTCATGAAATCCGAATAGTCGCGTACCAACCAATGTCCCGAGCACGGTGATTGTACTCAGTACCGCAATGGCTTCGCTCTTCAAGGCAACGCTGACTAGTGCTCCCAGGGAGCATAATGCACATGCCAAGCCGATTGTCAGAATCGTTTTCTTCGGGCTATAGCCGTGATTCTGTAGGACATGATGGATATGCCCACGGTCTACTGTATACAGGCTTCTTCCTGTTAGTTTTCGGCGAGCGATCGCCATGAGCACATCGAAGAAGACGATTGCCCAGATTGCGGTAGCAGCAGTAATGGCAACAGTGGCTGGGCCTTTAATCGAGCTTCGAATCGCAAGAATCCCCAGCAATAGTCCAATGGTCATGCTCCCGGCATCACCGAGAAAAATCATCGCTGGCGGCCTGTTATAGACAAGAAATCCAGCCATTGCCCCTGCCAGCATGCACGCCACAAGCGATTCCATTGGGTGCCCCAGCATATGAGCCATCACCGCAAATGCAATGCTGATCACAATTCCAACGGTCGAGGCAAGGCCATCCGCACCATCGATGAGATTCATTGCGTTGATGATTGCAATGAGCCATAAACAGGTAATTGGAAAAGCAAAAACACCTAGTTCCCAAGTCTGCCCAAACAACTCGAATTTTTCGATGATTGATCCACCAGAGACAGCTATTACGCAAGCGAAAATTTGCCCGAGCAGTTTTTGTCTTCCACGAATTCCCCAGCGATCATCAGCCAGTCCGATAACGCAGAGAATTAAGGCAGCCAGGGCGATGCTTCCCATTGGTAGCCACTGATAAATCAATGCGTTTCTGACAACGGGAATAAATGCACCGGAAGTTACAATAACAAACAACACCGAAAGCAGGACAGCAACTCCTCCGCCCAACGCAACTTCTCGGCCGTGTAGTTTACGGTGCCCATCGGGTCGATCCACCAAGCCAACATGTCGAGCAATTTTTGCGACTAACGGCGTCAGTGCAATCGAGCATAGGAAGGATGCGGACAGTGATAGTAGCCAAGGCATTATGTCCATGTGGGTGCGTGCTGATATTCTCCCGGACTGACTGATTCGTTATCAGAAAAATCTCAGGATTCTGTGATATAAATAGTGGATAAATGATATGAATCCTCATTCTTCAAACTGTTGAATTAAATTCAAGTAGATTCCCTCCAATTTATCTAGATACCCTAGGAATAAACGCGAGTGCAGTAGTTTCGTCTAATTATGCGGTCCGGATAGCCCTTCGATAAGTGCGTATATGTCCATGTTCAGTTAGGGCGACCCGTGTGATTTTTGCACAGCTCGATGGATAGGGTGACTGGGCTTCTTAAAGACAGTTTAATGATAAAAAGCAGGTTAAAAACCCCCTCTAACTCCCCTTTCGTAAAGGGGAGAACTAATTTCCAGAGGTGCCTTTAATTGAGTTTGTATTACTTCTTTTTTGTATCAGAACGCAAAGCGAGAACCTTTCGATACGATGCTTCAATTTTGCGGTCATTCGGCTGAAGTTGATGTGCTGTTTCGAGTTGTTTGCGTGCTGCATCAATCTGGCCAGCCTTGATGAGGATCCTGGCGTATTCACTGCGCCATTGAGTATTTAATGGTCTTTGTTTGATTGCCTTATCCATTTGCCTGAGTGCAGTCGCGGGATTTCCCAATAAATCATCAGCAAGTCCTTGTAGATAGAACGCTGAAGGGGAATTTGATTCTGTTGAGTTCTTTTTCAATCGATTGGATATTGAGGCTGCAAATTGAAGCAGGTCTTCTTGCTTTTCTGGTCGGACTGATAATGCTTCCCAGATAGTCTCCCAAATTTCAACATCTTCTGGTAACACATCGTGCACTATAATCGGAATGGAGTAACACCGGGTAGCTGCCTCCCAGATTCGGCTAGCATCTTGCGGGAAGCGAGTCATCAAAGATTGAAGTCGTCCAGTAGCTACTGCCTGCTCGCCGGATTGAGCAAGTTGTATTGCGTGAATTATCTGGATATTTAATGCAGACGGCCTCAGTGTTACTGCGTAATCAAGCAGTTTGCCTGTTTCTTTCTGATCTTGCATTCTTATCCAGTTCAGCACGGCAAGCTCGCTCCAGAGCCGCCCGTTGAGCGGATTTAACTGAATGCCTTGCCGCAGGGAGTTTTCATACTCCTGGCTTGCCAAGTCAACATCTTCCTTAGTCCAGAGACGGTGCAGTGCCTGCGTTAAGGTGTCCTGTCCGAGCACAGTCATGATCAATCTGGTTGGGACGCTGCTGTTCCAATACCTGCCTATTTCCACTGGCGTTGATGCGTCTTGAGTTTTTAGAAATTCAAGACGCATCAACGCTTGGTTTACTTGAGCCAGGCTCTCAAAGACGAGTGGGGATTCCGGGGCAGATTCAGCTCGGAGGGTCAAGTTTCTTTGGAGATCATACAATTGCTCGGCTGTTGTTTTTGGGACATCCTGAATACTTTGTGACACTTGCCTTGCGATCTTCTCATCTTTATACGCAGAACCTGTGACAGCCAAGGCACAGGTAATTACAACGAAGCATCCCAAAGCAAGAGCAGGGGTCCATTTCAACTGGAGTTGGGACTTTCCTTTTTCGTCATCGCTGCGCAAGCCGTTTCCAGGATCTCCTGCAAGATGAGAACTGATTGCTCCCAGGATGGCAGCAACACTCAGTAGCGTTGCTGGGATTGTTATGCCAAAATCGAACACCGCATGGACTAACTGACTGACCAATAGGAACAGAGCTGCAATTCCTAGCGAATAACGGAAACCAGATTGTCTCCGGGATGATTTCAGTAATTTTCCTGTCATCACAAACAGGCAAGCCACTAGAAGGAGGACGAGAGAAAAACCAACAATCCCTAATTCCAGAGTCCATTCCAGGTACTGATTATCCGCATTCACATACCAGCCTTGATATTCATGAGGTTGGTACGGTCGATTCACCATTGAATAAGTTCCTAACCCCGAACCCAGTATGCCAAAATCCTGTAACGCTGGCAGGGTGTTTTTCCAATGTTGAATGCGACCAATATCGTCGAAGTTTATTTCCCGAAGTGATTCAAAGCGATTGAGTAGGTCGCTGCCCCAGCCAAACCAAATCGCCAAGGCAGATAAGCAACCGAGGAACCCTAGAGCTGCCAGAATCGACCGACCATTTCTAAGGATCAATGCCAAGACAACAACCGCGGCGATGCACGCACTGAGGATTCCGCTACGGGAAAGAGAGGCGACGACGCCTGCTGAAATCAAGATTAAACAGGCACCAATTAAGATTCGGTGGTCTCGGCTTCGGTTCGAATTGCCATGGTAACCATGCTCGTTCCTACTTGAGATGTAAGACATCAATAGGCCCAGGCCAGCTGCTAAGCAGACAAGTAGATACGAAGCTGCATTGTTCCTGTTGACGAAAGAAGCAAATGGCTGTCCGCCATGCTCCAGTTGATAAAGGCCATAAATTGATCCCTGCCAGCGAAATCGTTGGATCATCCCGAACAGAGAGAGTACAACTCCATTTGCAGTCAGGGCCAAGAGCAGAAGCCGTATTCTTCCTGGAGTATTCCACAGGACTCCAGAAAATAAAAAGACAGCAAAGCCCGTCGCGTATACCGCAAGGGTACGACGGGTTTTGTAAGGCGCGCACGAGATAGGAAAATATTTCTGACCGGCCTGCTCCCTTTCAAGTTGATCTGTCATCTTTACAGATGTTATCGTGTCTGAATTAATTGCGTGCTCAAGTCGATCAATGGGATCGTTACTCAGGGGGAGCAGTTGTGCGGAAGCATATGCCAGAAGAACTCCCAGTAAAATGGAGATCTTAGAGATCGATCCTTCAGAGCGACTGAACAGGGAAGCGATGCCCAATAATAACGCCAGGCAAAAGAGCAGGCCCGTAGTAATCAGCGTTGCCCAATAAGGAAGTCCCCCAATCATCCAGGGAATCGCCAGTAGGCAGCCCAGGAAGACTCCACGCCCTAGATTCAATGCAAAAATAGAAGCAGGTGTCTGGGAATTATGTTGAATAAAGGGGTGTTCTATCATCTTGCCACAAGTACAGGATTTGGGAATCGATTGAAAGAGATTTCATGTAGTGGTATTTCCAGATACATGGCACATCGTGCAAGCTTTCCCAATTCCATCCTGGCGAGCTTATCAAGAGACTAAAACCAGATTGGGCATGCCTTGAAATACTCCAGATTCAAGACATGCCTTTTTTGTAAACTTCTACTAAATTGGTTCTCCCCCTTACAAAGGGAGAGTTAGAGGGGGTTTTGCACTTTGTTTTATAGCCAAACTGTATTCGGGAACCTCTGGGATTCAATTAATAGAGGTCCTTTTATGTGAAATTTATGCAGGTCGTCCAGGCGAGTTGAGTAAATTGCTCAATCAGAGGGCTGGGCTGACAATGAGCGAGTCGTCATTACTTAGAAGATAGCCAATAGCTCCGCCAAGGGCAGCTGCACCAAGAAATCCGCCGCCACCAGATCCTCCGCCACCGCCACCACCAGATCCACCGCCACCACCAAACGCTGATCCGGTAGGGCCATTTGGAGCGTTGCTTGAACCTTGGTTAGCTTGCTCATAATCTGATTGAGGAATAGTTCCTCCTGAGGCAGTATTGACATTCTGGTTCATTCCTACGGAGGCAGAACCTATGATTAAGTCAGTAATTACAGAGATTGCACTTTCTAGTGCATTGCCAACCTGGTCTCTGACTAATACGGAAAGAACAAGTACTCGCTGCTGTCCTGTGACAACCATCGCATAGCGACCTTGTTCAAGGCCTTGCAATTCTGCGATACCATCTTCGTCCGTTACTCCATGGGAGACAATTTTATCATTACTGATGAAGTGGACAGACAGTCCCTGTGTTGTGTGGCCTGAGCCGTAATCGTCAAAAAGCTCAATTAATCGAATTCGGGTCACTCCATTTGGGCCTCGCTCAACGACATTCTTACGGGAAACAAAAGAAGTGTAATTCTCGAAATGGTATGCTTTTCGTATCCCGGTCAGCCCACGGTGATCCTGCTTTGCCCGAGCGAGTAAAGATTCAACAACAGCAGAGAGCTGAGCAGGTACCAAAGCAACTCGAACGACAATCTCGCTTGAGTTCTTATCATTTTTAGAATCCAAATAGGTGCCGAGTGCACAGATGCCCCCTTCTGATTTGATAATGATTGAATAGACGCCCGGCGAGAAGCGAGGAACTTGAGCAATTCCACCAGGGCCGATAGGGAACGAACCGATAAGGATTCCTTTTCGTAGCAATATCACACGTCCATTAACAACAGGTGGAAGCTGTGTGATATCTAAATCACCAATTCCCTGAACAAATTTCATTGTCCAATAGGAAGCACGAGGTGCCACTTTGGGTAAAGAAGTGCCTTCAGCAATCGACGGAGCTGGTGCAGCTTCCTCATCGGCCAATGCTAATGTGTGATCATCAATGCTGGCATTTAAGTTTGAAACAATGGGATTTACTAAAATATCAGATCGAGTGGGTTCAGTTTCAACCGCAGTAAGAGAGCTATTGGCAACACTGCGCGTATTGTCAAACGCATGCTTTACAGTTGGGTATGCAACAGCAGTACCAACAGCAAACATACTCGCTAATAAGAAAAGTGTTGCAGATGAAGTAATTCGATTCATTTTAATAACCTCAGCAGGCCCAAGCAATCAATGGTGTTTACTATTAAGAATACAGTATCAACAATATTCCACATGAGATCAATGCGTAATCGTTTCACAATCGGAAGAATAGATGATATTTGAGGAATAGGGCAGCAAGGATGAAAGGGTTTCTGTACGTAGAGGCACGTATTGGTGTTCTTGTACAGTATTTAGAGTGGGCGAAATGGGAAGGGAGTATCGGTTGGCCTCGGCGGGAAACTACGCAGTCGAATCTGCGGGGTAGTACGAATTACGTGTTGAGATGAATTATGCCGACATANACAATTAACCATTCTGNATCAATTGCTCATGGTTTAGTTGTGATTTGTTTATCTGTGGTCCCCAAAAGGGAAAATGGTCGAGATGCATAAAAAAATAATTATCTTGTATGTACTGTCCCTGGCGATCACTGGTGTTGGTTGCGCTGGCGGTGGCTCGTTGAAGGTCTCCTCGATTGCAGGCGGTGGGGGCAGTGCGGTTCTAACGCAGGAACGAATGATGATGATTGCTAAGACCTATGAGAATCAAGGTCATGATGAAAGAGCAATAACTGCATATCGACAGGTGCTTAAGGGGGATTCAAGGAGTCAGTTTGCTCAAAGTGCTCGGGGTCGACTCTTGGCTTTAAAGGATAATGCTGGACAGCCAGAGGAAGTATCGGCTGAGACAATGTTAGCCGTGGTCGAGACTGAAGAAGTTGATACGACACCTGAAGTCGAACAAGAGAAGGCACCGCAAACGCAAGCCCNTGAAGACGAGACTGAGATAGTTGCGATTGATGTTCCTATGCCATTGATAACAAGTCGCGTAGTAAGCAGTGAGTTGTCTAGTGAAAATGCAGTTGCTGGCCCAGCAGAAGAATGCGTGAAGGCTCATACGGTGGTTGAGGATGCTCTGTGGCCTGAGTGGACCGTAGCGGGAATAAAAGCTAATGAGGGCGGAAGTGAAGAGCAGGGCTTAGTTGCGGAGATGGCTGTCAATATAGAAGAAGAAGTGACTATGGAGTCAGATGTTGCTGGGACTGGTCCGGGGGTAGGGGTTGAGTCAAAGGGGTGGTCGGTTTCGAAAGAAGCCAAGGAGTCTGAGGGGCAAGGTGTTAATTGGGTTGCTACTCGTCAACAGCAGGATGATGGTGCTCAGCAGAGTCTGGTCAATGAAAAGCTGGCTGCGTTGGCGTATTTGGTTGGCAACGAGGAACGAGTGAATGATGAGGCGTTAGATTCGCTTGTGGTTCTTCTTGGCCATGAAGATCAATATGTGAGGATAAATAGTGCAGAAGCTTTGGCGAAACATGGGCGAAATGGTAAAAAAGTGATGGAGACCATTGCCGAGGTGCTTGAAGACGGGGATGAGTCCGTTCGGGTCATCGCAGTGCATGCATTGGTAAGTGCGTATGAACGGTCACCGGAAGAGACTTACCAACTAATGGTTGGTCAGCTTAATACAGATTCAGTGGCAGTACTCCGTCAGGTTGCGTTGATGCTGGGGGATTTTACAGGGCACGCAGTGGAGTTAAGGCCCGCGTTAGAAGAGTTGGTGAGTGAGCATCCTGATGAGCAAGTCAGGAAAGCCGCATTGTTGTCATTGGTGTGCTTGGAAGATTAGATACGGTGAGATGACTCCTTCGGGGCACGCAGTATGTACTGTGTAAAATTGCCTTGGTGGATAAGATACTAAATGCATTGGACTATCGACGTGAAACGAAGAATTCTAAATATGATGCTTTTGACCTTAGGGTTGGTAAGCGTTACTGGCTGCAATAGTTTAAGC
>JAESQE010000215.1 GCA_016765335.1 Planctomycetaceae bacterium | reverse complement strand
TCGGTATCTTCAAAGATCAAAATCTTATCATGTACTGGCTGGCCGGGAAGATACATGGGGTAAGTCGACATTGTGCAAACCCACAGGCGACCTTTCCCATCGAAAGTCATTTTGCAAGGGTTTTCAAGTTCAGGAAATTCCTGTTCTGATGCAAACAGATTGATTTCGTAGCCTTCGGGTAACTTGAATGCCTTTTTCGCTTCTTCAGCTGAACTCATTTTAATATCGAAGGTGATGTTCGTTTTAATGTCTGCGAAATCACCTGTGTTACTGTCATCAATTGTTTTAGGAACATTTTTTCCCTGAGCAACTGCCCAAACTTGGCGATCCCGATTTGCAACCATCTTACGAAGTTTTGCAAATTCTGCTGGGAAGTTATTTACGCCGAATGGTTCTTTGCGACCGCCATAAATGTAGTAGCCGTTAACTGCCCGGTAATCGTACCAGTGCTGAAGCGATTTCTCTGCAACTTCTGCACGCAATCGCTTCATGTTGATTTTGGACTTTTTATTGGTTTTGCCAAAAATACGATCCATCATGATGGGAGCAAGTCGCTTGTAGCCATCATCTGTTAAGTGTACTCCGTTGAATGTCATCGCAGATTGCTTAGCATTCATCATGCGTAAACTTGGTCTGAAAATGTCGAGGAACCCGACTTTTAATTCCTTCGCGACTTCTTTTGTTGCATTGGTGTAAAGCTCCAGGTTTTTGTTGTTGAGTGTGCCGATGAGCATTTTGCGATGGGGAAGATTTTCGTTGGCAATGGGCGACACAATCAAAATTCGAGGGGGCTGTTTGCCGTTGTATTTGGTTGTGGTCCAAGTTTTGAGTTCTGATCGCAAATCGTTTTTGTATTTTTCCAGCCCGTCTGGTCCTGCAAATGATTCGTTGAATCCAAAGCAGGCAATAATTACGTCAGGTTTGTGATCTGCCAATGTATGACCGTGATCATTGAAGTCTTTTGAGCGAGGGCGAAGTTTCAGCTCGTCAGCAGACCATCCCAGATTTCGGACAACAAGTTCATGCTTGGGAAAGCGTGCATGCAGTAATGTTTCGAAGTGATTGGCGTGTTGCATTCGCTCAACGAATGTGTTGCCGATCAAAACAATCTTGTCATGAGGTTTTAACTCTAGTTCTGCTCCTTGTATGGAATCGGTATTTAAAAATACCGCAAAGAGCAACGCGACTGGCAGCAATAATTTCATAGTTAATCCTGAAGTATGATTCTGAAAATGAAGCGGTTTTAGTCTGATAAGTGATTGTTTCATATACGATTGCGTATAGCAAGTGTTGATCGCGGCACGAAGTCTGTTGTTTCTACATAAGTTTACGAATTCGTCTAAACGATGATGAATCGTCCTTTTTTTTGAAGTAAGTGAATCTAACCACGGAGACACAGAGGGCGCAGAGTCAAGAAATGACGAGTACAAATTTCGAATGTTCTGTTTTCTCTTAAAGGCTCTCTGTGTCCTCCGCGTCTCCGTGGTAAATATCTTTTGTTAATAACTTAATTGGCTTGATATTCGAATGTTTCATCATTCAAAAATATTTGTGAGTAAACAAACAGGGGGTGAGATCTACGCTAATAAAAAGTCATCTCTGCTGAACCGTGATTGTGATTTCACCTTGATTATCTTTCCAGCTAGAGCCGTAATCGTTTACTCGAAAAAAGAGTTGGCAGTTCCTTTCTGGCTGAAATTTGAGTTGTCTGCCAACCGAAATGACTTGAAGAAAACCGTAATCTTGGTTGATACCGGGTTGGTCAGGCGTGAACAGGACAGCTTGCAATTGTCCCATCGGCTGACCATCAACATAATCTATCGAGATGCCTTGCGGTTCAGATTCCCAGATGGTTGGTTTTTGTACAATAGAATACCGACCCGAAGCTACAATCGAGTAGTTTGTCCCTTTGGTGAGTGATATGCCTGTGCTCTGCCAGTTGCGATCTACTTTTATGCTCAGGGTATGTGATGCTTGGGGGATTGAGTTGGAATTAACTTCGATGAGAGGTTCCTTCCAAAAGATTCGCCCTCGATTGATGTCGTAATCGGGGACCAGCGAAGAAGCAAATACGGCCCATTCAGCATTTAGCTTAGCGTCATCTAAAGGGAATAGTTGATCAAAGTGATGGTTGAATTGCTGGGGGGTTCGATGATTCATGAGTTGTACAAACTTTTGATTTGTCTCTGGATGTGTTGCCAGAAAGTGGCACAAGGCCCATGACCAACCGTAAGATGTTTTGTGTGGATAGAAATTGTTGATATTCAGTTTTCGGATTTGTGAAATTGTTCGAAATCGACCAGCTTCAATTTCGTCACGGATCAACCGCAGACGTCCGAAGCCCCCTTTGATCTGCTCTTCTCCTGGTGGGACACCGAATAGAATCGTCCCCTGCTCTGTTGATTGGTGGATCGCATAATGTTCAGCCAAGCCTTCCATGTACCAAAGCGGCCTGCGGTGCTGTTGCTGGTCCATCAGGCAATGCACTGATTCATGGATCATCAAATGTCTGCGGTAATAGTCAGTTTTCTGTTCATTCATCCAGAATGTGCTGCCTCTGTTCAAGCCGTGTTCAAGATTTGCGAAATCCTCGGGAAGCAAACCGGCTTGGAGATACAGGGATCGATCTCGCATCACAAACCCTTTCAATTGAAAGGGGCTGGGTATTTGAGAGTAATCTGATTGAAATTGTTTGCTCAGTTGAGAAACAACATCGAGAAGCCCTTCGTACACTTCTCGCTCGTCCGGCTGAATTCCATCGCTAAGTAGTGTGAGAACCGGAGATTCAAAGACTTCAATCCCAATTTCATTCAAAAACTTTTGGTCTAACGTATTGTCATCAGGCGGCAATGGCTTGGCTTTAGTCTGTTTCTTGACTTGAGCATGGCTGCCCTGCTCTTTTGGGGTGATTTCAGTCTTCGCATTAAGCTCGGCTGCGACTCCGTCAGATTCCTTACTGGAGATCTTTTCAGAAGATTCTTTTGAAGGGGCATTCGAAGGAGAAGGTTTTTGCTCCGAGCATCCCAACAAAAATGAAACAGTGAGAACAAGACAGAAATAAACAATACAGATGCAGCTTCGAAATGAACTTTTGTCCGTATCTGAACTTCTTGTGACAAACGAGTGTCCTGCTGAGGCAATGATGTGCTGGGGCATTTTTTTCATAAAAAGTAATAACTGTCAAAGTGTGTTATTGAATTTAATGCAGTGTGAATGAGATCGATCGAACGTGACTTCGTAATTTATTAATCGATTTGAGACTATAATAGTCGCGTACAAAGAAAAAATGGTCAAGTCGTCTGTGAATTTTACCGACTATATTGACTACCTACGAAGTTTGGCTAGAATACGCCCAACTTAAATGAGCAGAGGCCCTGTAGCTTAATTGGTTAGAGTCCCGGACTGTCGATCCGGAGGTTGCGGGTTCGAGTCCCGTCGGGGTCGTTTTTGTCGTACGTTTTTTTTACGACAGTTAATTTGAATTCAACAAAACCCCTGTTTTGCAGGGGTTTTGTTGTTTTAAGGATCTGTTTAATCGACAAACGGTGCTTTTAAGCGATCTTGCAAAATCGTATAATGTTCAGTTCTCGCCCTGTTTTTCAACGCTGATCCTGAACCTTGGTCAATTTCCCTGGTTTCTCTGCAAATGAAATAGGGTCTTGCTATTATGTGCTGAATTGGAAAAAATGAATCAACAAAATTGATTTTTTTTTTCATTCTTTGTGGGTGGCTATGAATGAATTAGCTACTAAGGCTTTGTTTGTATTAATGCTGATTCTTGTGATTATTTTGAATTATCGAGGTGTGTTTGATGTCTCAACTTGGCCCTGGCCCCAGTGAACAGGTGAACTTCTTACGGAAAGTCATTCTGACGATCTGTTTGGTTCTGGCTGTGATGTTAAGCATTTTTGCTTCCATTTACCGTTTGCAAAAAGGTGTTGATGCCCAAAATCAATCGACACGAGTGATGTTCTCGGTTGTTGGACGGTATGTGGAAGATCACGATGGAGTTTGGCCGAAGAGTTGGGAAGATCTCGAATCACTTCCAGAAATTGGTGAGTGGTACGAACCAATCAACTACGAATTGGTCAAAGCTCATGTCGTGATTAATTTTGATGCTTCGGTAGAGGAGTTGTCAAAGCAAGTTCCTGCTGAGTTTCATGCGATTGATGCGATCAACCCCGTTTTCGATTTCGCAAAAGACCCCAGACTCGACCAATTGATTAAGATTTTAGCGAAATATCAAAATGCAGAGTAAGAGTTGTCGGCTGGCTTGTCGGTACAATACACGTTGGTTGAGAGTGTTATTATAAGAATTCTCCTCCCCCTTAGTTATATAGAGGCCCATGATGGGATTGCCAATTGCTGAACAACAATCTGAAGTTTACGAAGATCCGCTTGATCTGATTGATGAAATTGAAGCTCTTAAAGCTGAGAAGGATGTGAAAATTCTTGCACACTTCTACGTGGATGGAGACATTCAGGACATCGCAGATTACACGGGAGACAGTTTGAAACTGGCCCGGGATGCTGTTTCGATTGAATCTTCAACGATTGTATTTTGTGGCGTTCATTTTATGGGGGAATCTGCAAAGATCCTCAGCCCTGAAAAAACAGTGCTTATTCCCGACCTGTTGGCTGGATGTTCTCTTGCGGAAAGTTGTCAGGCACCAGAATTAAAAGCCAGGCAGGATGAACTGCGGGCACAAGGGCGTGATATCGTCACTGTGGCATATATCAATACATCAGCGGCTGTGAAAAGCTTGTGCGATTGGATTGTGACCAGCGGCAACGCTCGGGAAATCATTGAACGCATCCCGAAAGATCAAGAGATTTTGTTTGTTCCTGACCAGCATCTGGGACGGTACTTGATGGAAGTCACAGGCAGAGAGATGATTTTGTGGCCTGGTTCTTGCATGGTACACGAAATATTCAGCTTACAGGATTTATTACGAGCCAAGAAAAACAATCCGGGTTCGGCCGTCATTTCTCATCCAGAATGCCCGCAGAATATTCTGGAGGTGTCTGATTTCATCGGCGGGACAGAGAAAATGCGGCAGTACGTGAAATCTGTGGAACAGCCAACGACATTCCTGGTGGCAACCGAATCCGCAATGATTCATCCTCTGCAAAAAATTGCACCACAGCACACTTATTTGCCTGTGCCTGGGATAATGGAATCCACTGGCGAAACTTGTGCCTGCAACCGCTGTCCTCACATGGAACGCAATACGCTAAAAAAAGTGCGTGATTGTATCAAAAACGGGACTCCTCAGATTGAATGGTTGTCCTATTTTGATCAAGCTAAGGGAGTGCTGGAACGCAGCCTTTTGAAGCCATCGTAATTGACGGGCAGCCAGTTTTGCAGCGATTGTGAGATTGATGTCTCTGAAGTCAATGAGAGCTTTTCATCGATTCTTGGCAAAACAGAAGCGGTTAATACAGGTTTCCACGCTCCTTTTCCATTTCACTGCATGGTAAAGACTTGACCAAGGCTGGCAAGGTTCCGAAACTCTATGCGAGAGTACTTTTTACACGGAGTGCCTTTTTTTATGTTAAGTTGTGATTAAACCAGGGTATTTTCGTTCTTGAGAGAGCAGTGAAAAGTAAGTCTGTTTATAGTAATTGGGCAACTGTGTTTTCTGAAATGTTTGCCCCGTTGGCAGCGTGAGACATCATATAATTTAGTTGGTGAGATTGGAGTTTGATTCGTGTTAAAGACAGGAAGTGTATTCATCGTTCGATGGTGGCTTCCACTTCTCATCATTTGGGCGGTTGGACTGGGTACAATTACCTATACAGCCCCTGAGTTTAGTGATGTCATTCAGCCTGGTGAGTTTGACTTTCTCCCGTCCGATGTTGACTCACTTAAAGCAGAACGGATATTTCGGCAGGCGTTCGATAAAGATTTGTTTCGATCACTTGTGGTTATCAATGTTCGTCGAACGTCTCGTCCTGAAGGCTTAACGACACCTGAAGAATTCGAAGAACGGGGCATCGATCAGGTAAGTGATTTAGAGTTTATTAAAAACGAACTCCGATTTGAGCTTGAGCATGTCATCGCAGAGCAAAAAGCGATTGTCCAAGCCAAAGAAGTTGCCCTGGAAGAGAGAAAGTCTGAAGAAGACCTTCTGGATGATGCCGCCAGCCTGGTAACGACTTACACTGACACGCTGCTTGGTTCGTTGCTTACAAGTAAAGATGGCAAGGCTTCGATGGTGCTTGTCGAATTGCCTAATGACTTTCTCGATGCCCGTAACGGTTCGATTATTGCAGCGATTGAGAAATTACTATTTGAAAGCCCAGACTTTCGTCGAGAGATCCCACCTGGTTTGGAATTGACCATCAGCGGGACCGCGACAGTTGGTCGGGATATGAATGTTGCAGCAAAACAAAGTGCTGCTGCCACTGAATCGGTCACCGTTATTCTTGTTATCTCGATGCTGATTATTATTTATCGGGCACCGGTCATGGCCTTAATCCCGCTGATTACAGTGGTGATCGTTCTCAATATTGTGATTGCAATTCTTAGCTTACTGGCTTCATATCATATTCTTGGTGTCTTTGAATCGATGGATATTTATGTCACGGTTGTCACCTACGGGGCAGGCGTTGATTATTGCCTGTTTCTGATTGCAAGATATCGCGAAGAGCTGGAAGCAGGTTTGCATTACGACGAAGCCATTGCAGCGGCGGTTGCCAAAACTGCTGCTCCACTGACAGCCAGTGCAGGAACATCAATTGTCGGTATCGGCATGATGATATTTACCGATCATAAGAAGTTTCAACAGGCAGGCGTAGGGATCTCTCTTGGGATTTTCGTGGCATTGATTGCCACGTTGACATTGACCCCCGCAATACTTCGTCTCGTTGGGAAATGGGCATTTTGGCCCAAAATCGCATTGGAAAATCCCGGCGAATCTCCAGGCTGGGTTTCTCGCTCAAGCCTGATGACCCGGATTCTAGAAAGTAATTTTCAAGAATGGATCTGGAAGAACCTGGCTGCGCTTATCTCCATAATGCCTGGCAGACTACTGTTTGGTTTCACTGGGATCATGATGCCTTTTGCTATCGTTGCAGTCGTTTGTTTTAATTATTTGAGTTACGGATTATTAACCGAACTCCCTGATGAATCTCGCAGTGTTGTGGGAGCACGGGCAGTGCAAGAACATTTTCCCGCGGGAACACTCGGGCCTTCTACATTTCTGTTAGTCAATGAAGACTTGAGCTTCTTGCAAAATAAACAGATTGAGTTGATGAGGAAAATCAGCGACTCAATTTATGAGAGACGCGAACAATTCGGTGTGATGGATGTCTTCAGTTCGGCTTACCCACTTGGGATGTCGCCGGAAAGTCGTGAAAAGCAACAGTTACGGGAAGAAGATGCTAGGCCCTTCAGCCGTACTATGATTCGGCGACGAGTAATGGATCAATATGTCGGCAAGAAACAGCCGTTAGCAGAGCATGTCTCTCGAATGGATATCATTTTCAATCAAGATCCCTTCACTCAAGGCAGCATCAATCAGCTTGATCGTCTTTTGCAGGAGCTAAGAAAATTGCTGCCTGAACTGGTTCCGTCATCTGAGACAGAAGTTTTTGTACTCGGACCAACTGCCAGCATACGGGATATGCAACAAACGACCGATTCGGATCAGATTAAAGTCGCTTTCCTGGTGCTGATTGGTGTTTATATCGTGCTTGTGATTCTTTTGAGAAAACCAGCAATATCTCTGTATCTAATTATTTCAGTCTTCTTCAGTTACATGGTGACGCTGGGGGTTACATTTACCGTATTCTGGGCCATGGATCCGTCTGGTTTTGCTGGATTGGACTGGAAGGTTCGCATGTTTCTGCTCACAATCCTTGTCGCGATTGGTGAAGATTACAATATTTTTCTCATCTCTCGTCTCGATGAAGAACGCCGAGTACACACACCGATTAAAGGGGTGCTTGTCGCGTTGACTAAAACAGGCAGTATCATTTCGAGTTGCGGACTCATCATGGCGGGCACATTTTGTTCTTTGATGGCCGGTTCATTAGTTGGAATGCAACAGCTTGGGTTTGCTTTGGCATTTGGCNTTTTGCTGGACACATTTATTGTTCGTCCAATTCTCGTTCCAAGTTATCTTGTGTTGTTGGAGCGGGGCTTGTTTGGGAAATACTCCCGAGCTTTTGGTGCAATTAGCCCTCCTCAGCATAGAAAAGACAAGGCTTAGTGAGAATAATTAAAGCATCTGCGTATTGGAGCTTCGAGTGGCTTCAATGATTGTTATAGAATACTCTTTCAAGGAAATCTGAGACATGTTGCATTCCGTGCTATCTACAATGTTATGTGGTCTGGCCCTGTTTTTTATCAATGTCGATGTTGCTCAAGCTGAGCAGAAAACTGATGACGCAGTATTTGAGATGCGAACCTATCACACAGCTGATGGGAAACTTGACGATCTTCTGAGCCGCTTTCGTGATCATACCTGCGAGCTATTCACCAAGCATGGCATGACCAATGTGGCTTACTTCGTGCCAGAAGGCGAAGATAATAATCGCCTGGTTTACTTTATGAAGTACCCAAGTCGAAAAGCCCGAGATGCCNGCTGGAAGGGATTTGTCAACGATCCACAGTGGAAAGAAGCGTTCAAGGCTTCTCGAAAAGATGGGCCGTTGGTAACAAAAGTCGAATCAAAGTTTCTGACCCTGACAGACTATTCTCCAAAGTTCCCGGGCGAATCACAATCTGACGAACGTCTGTTTGAACTGCGTACTTACACTTCGACTCCAGGTAACCTGGCGAATCTGCATTCTCGGTTTCGTGACAACACGGTAAAACTCTTTGAAAATCATGGCATCACGAATATTGTTTACTTCGATCATATGTCTGATCAACCAGGGGCAGAAAATACGCTGATTTATCTGATTACTCACAAAGATAAGGATGCACGAAAAGCATCATTCGGTGCATTTTCTAAAGATCCCAAATGGAAATCTGCCTTGAAGCAGTCTGAAGTTAAAGGGGGCGGCCCGCTGACCACCAAAGGCGGCGTCAAGCACCTGTTCCTAATCCCAACAGACTTTTCTCAGTTGAAGTAGACACGAATTGTTCTCACCCTGCCCCATGCGGAGTGAATCCGCCTGGGGCATTTTTTTGATGCTTCCGACTTTTATTGGTTCCGATAAGAAATATACGCCTTCGCGTATTTGTTCGCGCGTTGTCTGTTTCCTAAGCCTTTGTCAGTACAAGGCCACGAACGATGACTTAACGCTCATTTTAATTGAGATTGGTTTTAGCTTTCCCATGAACGCATTTCAGTACAAAAATAATCAGCTTTATTGTGAAGACGTTGCAGTTGCCGACTTGGCTAAAGAGTACGGGACTCCTCTTTGGGTGTATTCCGAAAACAAATTCCTGAAGGAATACAAGGAACTGGCTGCTGCATTCAGTGACTGCGATCCTGTGATTTGCTATTCGGTTAAAGCGAATTCCAATTTAAGTATTCTTAAATCACTCAACGAAGCTGGTAGCAGTTTCGATGTTGTTTCTGGTGGGGAACTGTTTCGAGTCAACAAAGCAGGAGCAGATACAAGCCGGGTTGTTTTTGCGGGAGTTGGCAAGACTGATA
>JAESQE010000214.1 GCA_016765335.1 Planctomycetaceae bacterium | reverse complement strand
GTCCCAGACGATCAGGAAGTAACTGCTGTAGCCCATTTTCTCGATCACGCCAAGTTCAATTTCAAGCCGGTCGAGATAAACCTGATCGGGATTGTCGCCATATCGCCAATGGATCCCTTCCATGCAAACTTCCCGCAAGTACTCAACGTCTGTTTTTTGATCGGGAGGAGTAAACACGGGAAAGTGTCTGGTTGTCAGGTCGAGTTCGATATCACAACGGTTGGCGATTTCCTGACTACGCGAAACAGCATCTTCGCAGTGCGGAAAGGCTTCGTACATTTCCTCTGGAGTGCGTAAATGAAATTCGTTCCCGTCGAGCCTCATGCGTTTTTCGTCATTAATCGTTGTGCGTGTGTTGACGCAAAGCAGTATTCCGTGAGACGGAGCATCTTCTTTGTTGAGGTAGTGCGCATCGTTTGTTGCAACAAGCGGGAAACCGAATTGGTTAGCCAAATCAATCGTGCGGTCCATGCAGTCCTTTTGGATTTGCACGCCAGAATCCTGGATTTCTAAATAGATGCGATCTCCAAAAACTTTTTCGTACCAGCGCAGCAGTTCCTCAGCTTCTTTCTGTTTGTCTGCCAGTAAGTAGTTCGACAATTCGCTTGATGCACATCCTGAAAGACAGATGATTCCTTCGCTGTGTTCTTCGAGCAATTGCTTGTCGATACGAGGTTTGTAATAGAAACCATCCAAATAAGCTGACGAAGCCATTTTGATCAGGTTTTTGAACCCGACCTGGTTTTTTGCAAGTAGTGTCAGATGAAAACTGGCATCTCTCATGCGTGATGCACTGCGATCCGTTCTTTTTCCGGGTGCAATGTAGGCTTCGTAACCAAGAATCGGATTGACGTCAGCTGCTTTACACTTCTGGTAAAATTCGAGCGCACCGAATAAATTTCCATGATCGGTAATCGCCAGCGAGTCCATCCCGTGCGCTTTTACTTTTTTAAGCATGTCCGGAATGCGGTTCGCACCATCGAGCAAGCTGTAATGGCTGTGGCAATGTAAATGGGCAAAAGGTTTCGAATCAGTAGCAGATTCTGTGCTCATAGCTATCCTCAAAGAGCGAGTCGGTTCCATCAAAATCAGTCAGTTAATCAGCAAAGTGCGTATACAGTTGCATTTTTTCTGATGTTGTCTTCATTCTACCTGCTGAAGATCATCCGGCAAGAGAGTTGGCTAATCGGCGACTGGACGGAAAACTTGTCCACGTGTAGTGATTGTTCCAAGCGGTAAGATTGAATTGAGAATTACAGCTAGTTAGAATACAGTGTCTATCAACAGGCGCTTGCCTTTTGGTAAATCGCGATTAATCCTGCAAGTTATCACCTCAAAATCTGTCCTGCCAAATTATAAAACGAAAGACATTTGTCATGCCTTCCAGAGAATTGAATTGTGTTAAATTTCTTGTTCTGACCCTGGTTTTAGCCGGGACGTCGCTGCACGCAGCTGACTGGGCTCAATGGCACGGTGCAAATCGAGATTCGAAATCAACAGAAACCGGTTTGAAATTCCCAACCGGCGATCAAGCTCCCAAGCTCCTTTATATGACTGAAGGATTCGGCAAAGGCTTTGCTGGCGTTTCGATTGTTAAAGGAAAACTATACACCGTCGGAAATCAGGGAAACGGGCAGGCAGTTGTCGCAGCTAATGCAGAAACTGGAAAAGTCTTATGGAAGACATTGATCACAGAATTAGATCCTAAACATAGTCACCCAGGGTCTCGTTGCACGCCGACATTCAATCAAGGAAAATTGTATGTTGTGGCTTCTTCGGGAAAAATTGTTTGCCTGGACGCACAAAGCGGTTCCATTGTCTGGGAAAAAGATTTTGTAACTGAATGGAAAGGCAAAATGATGTCTGGTTGGGGATACTCGGAATCTCCTTTGGTTGATGGCGACAACGTGCTTTGTACTCCCGGTGGTCCCGATGCAATGATCGTTTGCCTGAATAAGAATACCGGTAAAGAAGTTTGGCGTTCAGATGTTCCTGCATTGGCTGAAGGAGAAGAAGGCAAAAATGGGGCAGGCTACTCTTCGCTTGTTATCTCTCATGGTGCAGGCGTTAAGCAGTATGTTCAACTTATTGGAACAGGTGCAATCGGCGTGCGAGCTTCCGATGGCAAGTACCTTTGGGGATATAATCAGGTGGCCAACAAAGTGGCAAACATTACGACTCCAGTTATTGATGGCGACTATGTCTTCTCAACTTCCAGCTACGGCGGCGGGGGAGCAGTTCTTCTGAAACTGAAGAAATCAGGAGATGGCGTTGCAGCTGAAGAAGTTTACTGGCTTGAAAAAAGAACCTTCAACAACCATCACGGCGGTGTTGTTCTTGTCGATGGTTACATCTACGGCGGACACAACCAGAATCAGGGATTTCCAACCTGTATTAATGCAAAGACAGGCGAAATTGTCAGGGGAGGCAACGGCTTGCGTGGCGAAGGAAAAGGGTCTGCTGCGGTTCTGTATGCAGATGGGAAATTGATCTTCCGTTACGAAGATGGTGTTGTCGCCATCATCGAAGCAACTCCCAAAGAGTACAAGGTTCTCGGGAGGTTTACTCCTGAGTTTCAACAAGGAAAAAGCTGGGCACATCCCGTGATTTCCAACGGAAAACTTTATCTTCGCGAGCAAGATAAAATGATGTGCTACGATTTGAAATCCTAGCTCGTGCAGGTATCAAATATGCATTGACCGTAGGCTGGGTCGAGACCCAGCCTACGGTTCTACACTTCTTTATTTGTGATACTGTTTTCTGTTAGGTAGGTGATATGTCGAATCGACTTCAAGAACTTCTTAGCAATCGACCGTTAATTGCACCGTCGATGTTGAAGTGTGATTTTGGGAATTTGCATCGCGAATTTGCATTGCTTGAACAAGCAGAATATCCATTGCTTCATTTGGACGTGATGGATGGCAATTTTGTGCCCAATCTCTCTTATGGACCAATGGTCATCGAACGCATGAGAGAATTGACAACGCTCCCATTTGATGCACATTTAATGATCTCAGACCCTGCAAAATACCTCGACGACTACTTATCAGCTGGTTGTGATGCGATCACTTTTCACATTGAAGCAGTTCCCGAACCGACGGAGCTTTTGGGGCGAATTCGGGAAAATAATTGCCTGGCAGGCTTAGCCATTAATCCGGGAACCTCGGTAGAGTCTATTGAAAAGTTCATTCCGCTGTGTGATTTGGTGCTTGTGATGAGTGTTGAACCTGGCTTTGGTGGGCAGGAGTTCAAGCCGTCTGCATTAGATAAGTTACGTCATATCAAGGGGTTACTGCGGGACGATCAGCTTCTTTCGGTAGATGGCGGGGTTGCGATTCCTACCATCGGAGCCTGTGCTGAGGCCGGGGCCGATACATTTGTATGCGGTAGTTCCATTTTCAACGAGCTGGATTATTCCGAGGCTCACAGCGGATTGAAGGCTGCAATTGAAACAGTAAATCGATAGGATATCCGGCGTGATCACAATCGCGTGGTTCAGTGGAGAGCGTTTCATTTCAGGTTGCCTATTCGGGTTCTCTCGTGAGGATTCTCTAGCAGCCCTGTCTTTATCGCGGTTAATCTATGTGCCAGATATTGTTGGTTCGTCCTGGGCAAACGGACTTCGATTGCCAGGATCGTGTTCAGGGGAGCTTAGATCTTCCTTTAAATCACAGTGGTCAGCAAGAAGTCGCAGACCTTGCGGGTTCGTTAAAGGATCNGTCGATTGATTTGATTCTTTCAGGACCAAGCAGTCCCTCGTTGGCGACTGCCCAGGTGCTTGCGGAATCACTTGATCTCCCTCATAAATCTTGCGAAGGATTGAAGAATGTCTCTCAGGGATTGTGGGAAGGGCTTGAGATTGTCGAAGTAAAACGGAAGTTTCCTTCTGTTTACAAGCATTGGAAAGAGTCTCCTGGTGAGGTCTCGATCCCAAACGCAGAACCGACATCCGAAGCGAAAAAACGCATCGAAAAGGTTCTCAAGAAATATGAGAAGAAAAAATTAATGATTTTGATTGTTGCAGCAGAGCCTTTGGCCAGTCTCATTGCCTGCATTGTGGAAGGTCGCAAACTTTGCCTGACCAAACATGAAACAACAACAGATCGATGCCAGGTACAGGCACTCCAACAGCAGCTGTGAATGCTGCGGTGAATTTAAGAAGTCAAGATACAGAAAACGCATTGCAAGAGATATTGGCACCAGTATGGTTGATAAAGATAGCAGTAACTCCGAACGTCCCGTTAAACGCGGAGTCCCCGAAGGATTGTGGTTGAAATGCCCAGGTTGCGAAGCGACAGTTTTTCGCAAACAGGTAGACAAGTTGCTTGGGCTTTGCCCGGAATGCGATCATCATTTTTATATCAGTTCGACGGTTCGTATTGAACAACTTCTGGATGAGGGAAGTTTTGAAGAGTGGTCCGCAGAAATGCGTTCGGTTGATCCGCTCGGTTTTGTCGACAGTAAACCGTATACCGAAAGGTTGCTTTCAGAACAGAAAAAAACAGGGCTGGTTGATGCCTGCATCATCGGTCGAGGGTATTTACGCGGTCGCCCGCTGGTTATAGGCGTGACCGATCCGGCTTTCGTGATGGGCAGCATGGGTTCGGTCGTGGGTGAAAAACTAACACGTGCAATCGAAAAGGCGACCGAACTTTCACTCCCCTTAATTATCGTCAGCGGTTCAGGTGGGGGTGCGAGGATGCATGAAGGAATTCTTTCTTTAATGCAGATGGCAAAAGTATCGGCTGCATTAGGGCAGTACCACGAAGCCGGCGGGCTGTATATTTCTGTGTTGACCAATCCTACCATGGGTGGAGTGGCTGCCAGCTTTGCATCGCTGGGTGATCTGGTTGTTGCAGAACCGGAAGCCATGATCGGCTTTGCTGGCCCCCGAGTTATTGCAGCCACGGTGAAGCAAGAACTTCCTGAAGGTTTACAGAGCAGTGAATTCCTGTTGGAGCACGGTTTTATTGATCGTATTATCAATCGAGCAGACCTTCGTTCAGAAATCGCAAACTTTATTGATTACTGTGAAATCACACCCAAAAATAAAGTGACTCACAAGCTGCCTGGTCGGGAATAAGCCCTGACTGTAATTATACACCGTTAACAGACTTGCTTGTTGTGGTCATCAGGGATGAATTATATGGAAATCCTGAAAAAACTATTTCGGCGAAATAAGCCTGCCGATAATCGAATCGATTTGAAGTCTCGTTTCGAATTCGTTTCGCCAATGGGCATGGGCACGATGTCGAAAGTCTGGAAGGCCAATGACCGCCACGGACAGCAAGTGGTTGCACTGAAAATTATCGATCCGGAAAAACTCAGTAAAATCGTCGCTAAGTTCCCCCCGGGCACGCTGCCTCAGGAAGGAGAAGTTGCGGTCACGTTGGATCATCCGCATATTGTCAAAACTTTTGAATATGGCATGAGCACCGACGATGAACCATTTCTTGTGATGGAGTATATCGAAGGGTATAGCTTGCTTCAGTTTGTTGAATTGCAAAACGAAACGATGAAGAAATATTGCCTGAAATGGATGATTCAGGTGGGAGAAGCTCTTGAGTATTTTCATGAGCAGAACTGGATTCATCGGGATCTATGCCCCAAAAATATACTCACAAACACTTCCGGGGAAATCAAACTGATCGATTTCGGTCTGGTGGTCCCCAATACGCCTGCATTTTGCGCACCAGGAAACCGCACCGGAACAGCCGACTATATGGCTCCCGAGTTGGTCAAAAGACAGCGGACCGATCAGCGAATTGACGTTTATTCCTACGCGGTGACTTGCTATCAAATGTGCGTGAATCGTCTCCCGTATCCGCCAGGAAAAAACATGCAGACGATTATCAAAAACTTGAATCGGGCACCGGCAGATATCCGAGAATTTGTACCGGACCTGCCCGTGGAAATGGTGCAGGTCATCATGAAAGGCCTGGAGAAACGTCCCGATGATCGCTGGCAAAGTGCAGCAGAAATGACCGAAGCCTTCAAGCAATTTGCCCGGTCGAGGTAATCCCTTTTCAGCAGATAGCAAAAGGTTCGCAAGGCCCAGGCCGGTTCAGTTGCAAATCTCAGTATCATCGTTATTTAGGCTTCATTAATCTTGCTGTCTGATGTCTGAGTTTCTTATGACGCAGCCCAGTTAGTTTTCATCGCTTAGTTTTCATCACACTGAGACAAAACACGTTCTCGTCTTTCAGTTTTAATAGATTGATTATGAATCCCAGACAGCTTGTAGATTCCTTGAACCCGTCTCAAAGAGACGCAGCGACCACCAAAAGTGGACCGATGCTGGTGCTTGCCGGAGCAGGCACGGGCAAAACTCGCGTAATCACCACACGCATGGCACTGATGATTGCTGGGGGAGTCACACCCGAACGGATTTTATCGGTCACGTTTACCAATAAAGCTTCAAAGGAAATGGCCGAGCGTTTGCGAAGCATGTCCGGAAAGCGAATGAAGTCGAAACCTCAGATTTCGACTTTTCATGCTCTGTGCGTGAAGATCCTTCGTCAGGAAATTGAAGCTTTAGGATACCGAAAGAATTTCACGATTATTGATCGAGGAGATCAAGAATCGATTGCAAGAGAAGTTCTACGCAAAATTCGTGTCCAGGAAGCTGCCTTGAAACCGGGGGATTTACTCGGAATTATCAGCCGCTGGAAGTCAGCATCAATCCGCCCGGGGGATGCCGGGGACCATGCGGAAGATGACCGGGAGTTTCTTGCATCAATGGCCTATCGCAAGTACTGCGATCAGCTTCGCTCTAGAAATAGCGTCGATTTTGACGATCCTCTTTTGCTCACCGATCAGCTGTTTGCCCAGCACCCCGATGCACTGCGGCGTCAGCAGGACAATTTCGATTTCGTGCAAATTGACGAATATCAAGACACGAACCAGTTACAGTTCCGTGTCATCCAGGCGCTGGTCGAACCTCATCAAAATTTGTGTGTTGTGGGCGATGATGATCAATCGATTTACGGTTGGCGAGGGGCAGAAGTTAAGCACATTCTCTCGTTTCAACAACATTATCCGGAAGCAAAAATTGTGCGACTGGAAGACAATTATCGTTGCACCGAAGAAATTCTAGCTGTTGCAAATCGTCTGGTTGGTTTCAACAAAGAGCGTCATCGAAAGGTATTGCGGTCAACCAAAAAAGGGATTGAGCCGGTTCGATACGAGAAGTTCCCTGATGAAACTCTCGAAGCAGAACGTGTCGTGATGGAAATCAATTATCTGATCAACCAGCGAGACAAGCAACCGAACGATTTTGCAATTTTGTTTCGCACCAACGAGCAACCCCGAGCGTTTGAATCAGAACTTCGCAGACGCAAACTGCCGTATGTCATTTTGGGAAGTCAATCATTTTTCGACCGAAAAGAAATTCGCGATCTCATTGCGTACATACGAATTATTGCTTACCCCAAAGATGAAACATCGCTGCTAAGAATCATCAATACTCCTGCCCGCGGAATTGGTACAACAACCATCGAACATATTATGACACGAGCTGTCAGCGAAGGTGTTCCCTTTTTCGAAGCAGCCGAGCGGGCAGCGAGCAAAGGCAAACTCGCAGCCAAGGCCAAAGCAGCTGTTGATCACTTTGGGCACAAGCTGATTGCCTGGCGAAAGCAGTTTTCAGAAGGAACCGGTTCGCTGGCAGATAAGCTTCGCAAGTTGATTGATGAACTCCATTATATGCGAGAAATTGAGAAGCTTTATAGTCAGCCGGCTCAACAGCAAATTCGCCGTGAATCTGTCGAGCAATTAATTGCATCTCTTGACGATTACTCTCGCAGAGCCAGGCAACCCAAACTGCAAGAATTCCTGGATGAAATTGCACTCAATGATCGTAACGAATTTGGTGATGGCACAAAAAAAGAACTGGAGCAAAATGCGGTCAAACTGCTAACGATTCACAGTGCTAAGGGACTGGAATTTCCGCGTGTGTATTTAGTGGGAATGGAAGAAGGTTTGCTGCCTCATAAGCGTTCGGTGGAGGCAACTGAAAAAGAGATCGAAGAAGAACGCCGCCTGGCTTATGTCGGAGTGACTCGTGCTCAGGAATCGTTGACGATGACTTTTGCAGAAACGCGAAAGAAATGGGGCAGATCGCAGAAAACAGTTCCGTCCCGTTTTCTCTTCGAAATGCGAGGCGATCACGAAAATGATCCCCAAAATGTTTCCAACCCCGCAGCTCCCAACAATCCAGCTCGATAATTCAAGGCAGACAATAATACCTACCCTCCTCTCGCCATGTCTTTTGAATTAATAGAGGCTCCCTAAGCTACAAAAAGCGTGCAACTTCAAAACTGGCGATTCGGACCGGTAGTTCTATGTTGAGAACTGAGCGTGTATCAGAGCAATACACGCTGCTCTTTTTTAAAATGAAACTGTGTATCACTTTAACACACACTGCAAATATACCGGAATGACCCCAGGGTGCGAAATATCCCGTAACTCCTTGGTATAGTACGTGTTACGGAATCCCCTGAGAACAATAATGCGATTGGCACAGCATGTGCTTTGTAGTAAACCATCACGAGGCAGGCGTTGGCCCGCACTTTCCTCGTGATTTAGAACATGGCGTGATCGACAGTGTAGTCGGTCACGCCTTGTTTCTTTTACGGAGCACGACATCTCGCACTGATCGCTATCAGGCCAAGCTCAATTAATGCTTGGTATAACTTTTGCTCGAATCGCCATACCATTGCCAAGCTTTGAATTCCTCTTGACTTGATACTATGTGTAGCATAGTATGTGGTACATAGCAGTGCTAAGCAAAAGAAACAAACCAGGAGAATCGTTATGCGAGTTGAGCGGGAACTGATGCGTGGAGCGGGTCCGATTGCTGTCTTGAAGTTATTGGAGGATGGCGAGAAGTACGGTTATGAGTTGGTCGAAGCTTTGTCGCAGCGAACCGACGGAGTGCTCGGCATGGGGCAATCCACGCTGTACCCGTTGCTTTATAATCTGGAAGCTCAAAAGCTGATCAAGCCGCGCTGGGCTGAAGCTGACAACGGCCGCAAGCGAAAATATTATTCACTGACCGCCAAGGGGAAAAAGCGTTTGGCTCATGACACGGCGCAGTGGCAAGCAGTAGCAACTGCGATGCAAAGCCTGGAGATCCTGCCGAAATCTGGTCCGAAGCTGGAAGGCGGTGTCGCATGAATCAAGCAGCTTCTACCTCTTCCGGTTGGAAAAAAGCATTCGCAACGCCGGTCTCACAATTGTTACGCGGGCGAATCACCGGGCCGCTGACTTTGCTGGACATGCTGGATACTTCAGAAATTCCCAGCACCGTTGTAAACGCGATGCAAGTTATCTTAAAACCGTTGCCCAGGCGTTTGCGGTCCCAAGCCACTCGGCAACTTGTCTTATCATGCAAGATGCAACTACAAGCGGGGCGTACTGAATCGCAGTTGCTGGAACAGCTCAACGACACAAAAAACATCACATCGCTCATTCGTAAAACGCGAACTGCAAGCTGGGTTTTTGAATTTAATTTGCCGGATAATTTGTGGTCTACAATTACTGCAATTGTTGATCAATCACGCAGGCAAAAGGCTGCTGTGCTGAATTGCATTTGCCGCGGGTTTCAATCGCAGCTTCAAGCTGGGCGGACTGATGATGATTTGGCCTCCCGGTACAGCGATGCCATTGCGATTGGAAAAATGATCCAGCAGACCAAATCACCAGAAATATTTCTGGCAAGCGATCTTCCTGAAAATGTGGTTCATGTTGTTCTCGATGTCGTCAAACGCACACGTCTTTGGCCTGCCGAAAAATCAGAGACTGCACAGGAATTATTCGCACACTTTACCGACGGGTTAGCACAAGGCAGCTCAGCCGAGGAATTAATTGCATCGTTCGGCTGCCCCAAAATCTCTGCAAAGTTGATTCGAAGAGCCTCGATCAGAAAACGCTCGCTGGCTTGGCACACCTGGAGAAGAACGTGGCAATCAACTGCTGCGTTCTTCGCGATCATACTCGTTACATGGACCACCCTGGCAGCTCGCTTCATGCTTGCCGAGCCAACAATCAAATACGATTTAATACAACAATTCGACAACAAAAGCCGCGCCATCCCAGAAAACGAACGAGCCTGGCCGCTTTATCGTCAGGGTATCGTCATGCTGGTCCCACCTCCTTTAGAGCGAGATGCGACTTACAGAAAAGAGTGGAAGGAGATCAATGATGGGCTGAGTAAAGGTCCGAAAAGTAAACACTGGCCTGAAGCAAAAGCATATCTCAAAGAACACGCTGATGTTCTTGAGCTATTTCTCGAAGCCACGTCTCGCCCACAACTGGGATTCATCAATCGCGATCCGGACAACTGGGAGTGGCTCAAGGCGAGTGGTCACATTGACGCATTCGTGTACAATCCCTCAGAAACGATTGATGGCCATATACGATTACTTCAGGCACAAGACCTGAGAGAGTATGCCTCAAGCCTATTGAGCGGAGCGATTTACTTTACAGCAGAGCAGGGAGACGCTGAGCGTTGCCTGCAATTGTTGCACGCAAGATTCGAAGTTGCTTCGCATATTAGACAGACGTTTTCTTGCCTGCTCCCCCAGCTTGTAGCCAATTACCAGCAAAGGGAAACGACCCAGCAAATATTACAGATTCTACTTGAAAAACCTGAAGTTTTCGATAATTCACAGGTCGAAATTATCTCTAAAGAAGTAGCTGCGTCAAAAGTGGAAAGCAGTTACATGTTTTCCAGCGAGTGGATGATGCAATTAGATGTCATTCAAAGAACTTATACTGATGATGGACATGGAAATGGCCGGATTACTTTAAGTGGGTTTCGGTTTCTTCTGGGGTTTATGCATTCTTCGATGATGCGTTCTTCCGAAAAGAAGTTGTTAATGGATCTTATTCTTCCTCCAAAAGAAATGAATGTTGATCTTCAGAAAGAGACAGAGACAGTCTCGTTTCAGTTGAAAATAGCTCCGTTAGCGGCAGTCTTTGCAGACAGGAATGAGATGCAGGAAAAACTATTCCATTTGCATCAGCTATTGCAGGAAGTAGGCACTAAAGAAGATTTTTCTGAATCCGAATATATGGTGGAATATCAGAGNCTCTTTGATTCTCCGTACTTACGTCGAAAGTATCTTCTCGCTTTGCTTGTCATGCCAGGTGCAGAAAGGCCAATATGTTTTCCAAAAGAAAATCCTTATCAAGTTTCGAAAAACGCTGCGTTAATTACAATTGCTGCGGAGCTTTATCGACGATCGCATGGGAAGTTTCCAGCGACAGCTGCGGAACTGGTGCCGGAATTTCTTGCAGAGATTCCCATCGATCCCTTCACCGAAAAGCCACTGAGTTATTCTCTCCAAGAAGGCCGTCCGCATATTGATTCCGAAGGGCTACGGTTGTTTGAAGAAACGAAATGAGTGTTGCTGGCTGTGAGTGGTCCGCAATTGCGGACCCTACGGGCTGGCGTAGCCGAAACTAAACAGGAACTAGCGGAAGGAACGGCTGATTCGTTTTCATTCTGCTTGTCATTTGAATATTTCATTCATGATGTTGCGAAATGCATATTGTTGGAGTTCACGCTTCAGCGTGCTTTGCCTCTGCTTTTATCAGAGAGGGAATAATTGAGGTTCATCCGACTAATACCAAACTCAATTAATACTTGCGAGAAGCTATTACTCGTGGCCTTGTACTGACAAAGACTTAGGGAACATCCAACGCGCAAAATAATATCGAGGCAAAACCACAAGCAACAAGTGCGTACAGGGGACGAGCCGTATGCCGATCAACTCAGAGAACTCAGGCGAACGCCATGATTTATATCGCGTCGCAGGGTGACCATGTCGATTGCGATGCGATGCATGTTTCGGGGTATCGTCTCACTTCATGAGATCGGCAAGCGATCACTCCAAGCGATCATCGAGCTGGGTCTTGACCCAGCCTACTACGCTGGGATCAATCATCTTCGGGGTCGTCGGTGATGATTTTTTGGTAGCTGGTGTAGCGTTGCTGGGAGATGAGGCCGTCTTCGACTGCTTTTTTTATGCCGCAGTGTTGTTCTTCTTTGTGCATGCAATCGGCGAATTTGCAGTATCGCACAAACGGGCGGAATTCAATAAAGAATCCTTCGACTTCTTCGGGGAGCACGTCCCATAAACGGAGTTGGCGAATTCCGGGAGTATCGACAACCCAACCGCCTTGATCAAGCCGCTTTAAGATGGCTGTGCGTGTGGTGTGGCGACCCTTGCCCGAATCGTGCGAGACATGGGAAACCCGCAGCCCGAGCCTAGGCTGAATGGCATTGAGTAGCGTACTTTTTCCAACGCCGCTTTGCCCGCTGAAAACGGTTTGCTTGTCTCGAATAATTCTGGCCAGTTGCTTAATACCAAACCCGTTTGCAGCTGAAGTGAGCACCGTTTGATAGCCCAGTTCTGCATAGAGTCCTGCGACCGGAAGCAAGTTTTCAGGATCTGCCAAGTCGCATTTATTAATGCAGATGATTGGAACGACACCACCTTTTTCGCAGCTGACTAAAAAACGATCAATCAAATTCGGTTTGAAGTGAGGTTCGACTGCGGTGATAATAATGACCGCCAGATCAACATTGGCAACAAGCAATTGCTGGCTGCGACCAACCCCACGGCCCAGGATGCCGCTTCGAGGTTCGACATGCAGAATCATGCCTTGCAATCCGTCACGTGGTTCAAACAGAACACGATCTCCAGCTACAACCGCATTGCGAGAATTCTGAGAAAGAGTTCGTAATACTTGCCGGACCGCACAGACATAAACAGTACCATCAGCGATTTGCACTCTGCATTGATGCGCGCCAACAATGTACAGCACGCGTCCCGAAAGACAGCGGTCACGATCCACTTCTATATCAGGTATGAAATCTTGCTTCGATCCTGGTTCGGCTTCGGTGGCGATGATCGTGCGGTGTCTGGTGAGCTGACCTTTGCCTGAGACTCGCTCTCCGGCTGCCAGTTGATCGAGATCGTCCTGACGAATTGCTTCGCGCAGCTCGTGCCCTGCTCGAGCTTTTTTTCCTCGGTTCTTTTTGAAGGCGACACGAATTTTACGTTTTTTGGGAGCCACTAATATCAAACTCAATTAAAACTTGCGTTGCGTCATCGTCCGTGCCTTGTACTGGCAAGGACTTAGCAAATAGACAACGCGCGAACAAATACGCGATTGCGTATAATTATTTCATTGTCTGTTTGCAACACGATTCCAGTAGGAATTAAAGGGAACTTCTAAAAATTGAATTTCGGAGCTTCTTGCAAGACTGTTTGATTATAAAAAACAGTTAAAAACCCCCTCTAGCCTTAGGTTATACCACATCTCCAAAAGTGATTTATGGTGTTTATTGTAACGGTCTAGCAGACCACGGAGTTTAGTAAAAATATCATGCGGTAATTCCTTTTTTTCTTCGAGTTTTTTAAGCAATGATAAATTTAAAGCATTGACACCCCTGTATGTCCTGGGGCTGTTTTGAATGAAGAATTGCTGGTAAATTCACTTTGTGGAACCATTTTGAAAGGGAAGCAACTAATTGACAATGAGCACATGGAAATACGCCTCAAAGTTATCGCAAATCTCCCAATGTGTCATATGATTTGCATGCCAAACAAAAGATGTGGTAAAACCTAAGGCTCTAACTCTCCCTTCGTAAGGGGGAGGACCAATTTTCAGAGGTTTCCTTATGATGAAGTGATTAATCGCACTGCCAGGTGACCTGTTTGAGTTTCTCTAGAATTGAATAATTAGTTAGATCAAATTTTAAGGGTGTCACAGTGACATAGCCTTGTGCAAAGGCATGGATGTCGGTTCCTTGATCCATGGCGTAGCTTTCTAGCGGATTCAGGCTGGACCAGAAATAAGGTTTGCCGCGAGGATCAATGCGACGCTCTACCGTTTCGGTGTGCCTGGCAACACACATGGATGCAAAACGGACTCCTTTAATTTCAACATCACTGCTAGGGAAATTGATGCTCCATAGCAAACCCGGCTCGGGGATATCCTTCAGCAATCTATTGATGATAGAGACAGCTCGGCTTGCCGTTTTTTCGTAGTCGGGTGGCGTATCGATCGATTGAGAAATCGCGATCGAAGGAATTCCGAAAAATGCTCCTTCAATCGCAGCGGCTACCGTTCCTGAATACAAAACATTGATGCCGTAATTGGAGCCGGAATTTATACCTGAAACAATTAGTTCAGGTCGCTGAGAACTAAGCTCCAGTATCCCAAGTTTCACGCAATCTGCTGGGCTACCATGTACTGCCCAGCCCCAGTGCTCCCCATCTACAAGCGATTCATCAACTTGTAACGGACTGCGATAGGTCACTGAATGTCCAACTCCACTTTGTTCCTGCGCAGGGGCAACAATTTCGACATTCCCCATCGTGAGCAGTTCTTTCTGAATGGCTCGTAAGCCGGGGGAGTGAATTCCATCATCATTCGCTAATAAAATTTGCATTGTATTCCTGTTTTGCTGCATTCCAGAATCATTTACGCATTCGCGTATTTGTTATCGCGTTGATTTTTCCCTAACCCCTTGCCTGTACAAGGCCACGAGGAATGACTGAGTGCTAGTTTTAATTGGGATTGGGGCTACATGTGAACCAAGACTTCTGTCGCCTCAGCTTGAATAAAACGTATCGTACTCGATTCCCAACTCAAAATCCCAGTGAAACCGCCTCATTCACTTCGGCAATTAGTCGCAGGCCGACGGTTGGCAGATGCAGCAAAACATCAACACTGATGGTGCATTTATGCAACGCTTTCCAACTCGGTATGATATTTTCCCCTGTTACTGAAGTGTTTTGCGATACACGTCACCGTGGTGCACGATTTGCAACTGCCTCTTGAATACACAGAGAAATAAAACTCAGAACAGTCTCTCGCGAGAGACTGTTCTGTATTCAAGGGGCAGGGGAATTATGAATTCAATTTCTTCGATTAGTCATCTCGACTCACCATTGCTGACTCCTTCAGTTCCAAAAAACATTCCTCTTGTACCTGTTTCTTCATCTCAAAGCGACAATGAATCGCACTGTACGAGCAGTATCAACAGTCGCTTTCATCAGATTTACTCACTGTCTGATCATCTAAAATGCTTCAGCTCCTCGGAAATCCTGCTGGCAATCTACCTGGCTGATAGGGACGACATAGAAAAGCAACGGACAGTAGATTCCAGTGGGCTTTCCTACCTGGCAGGTATGGTGCTGGCTGAGAAGGCTGCCCAAAGGATTGGTGCAATTCCCGCTTCAACCTACCGCCCAATCCCTCCAGATACGATTGCTCCTGTTGGTATGCGGCTGGATACCAGGGTGTAAATGTGCCCAGATCCCGTTGAAGTTGTGGTATTAATCCCTGATTGTTTTGACTTCTAATTCCATGCAATTCATCCAATGTGTCTAGATGACCATGTGGAATCATCGTGCTCGAAGAGAAACCAACGGGATCTACCCTAAAACGATAATGCAGGCATCCTGAACAGAGACCTGAAGATTTTTTTTCTGGAAAACGCGATCACTATTGCAGATCAAAGCGATATTTGTCACTATGCCGTTGTGGAAATACGTCAAGATAGTTCATGGTCTATCCTAAGATTATCCCAAACGGGCAATCAGTAGAACATTCGCTGAAGTGCCTTAGGGGCCAATATTGGCGAGGTATTTGGGAGCAACCTCTCTTGTGCACTACTATTACAGACTCGTTTTCATATATATGTATGCAGGTCATTGCATGTAGTATTAAATTCAAACGATTTACAAAATAGTCGTCTTTGAGTCAATCAAAGCTCGGCATTCTGTTATGTGAGATAATTATTTTGGTAATTACTCTTGGAATTCAGTTCAAAAGAACGTGTATTCGGGGGTATTCCTTTCAGATTCAAATTTTGGAAAGGTGTTATTTTATTTAGAAGCACCGCGATGTTGTGCTGAATTGGCTTCATGTTTGTCAGGAAACTATCCTACACATTGTTAATCCGCGCCCCGTTCAAAATGAAGATCAACACGTATTAAGTACCGTTTCGGCAGGACTAAAAGTTCCGCCCTCTGTCGTATCAATTCGACAGGAACCACAAAATGGTTCTGGAACTCTGGCTTGGTCGAATGGTTAGAGGGTTGAAATCAGATTTCTACGTTGACTACATACGGGAAATAATTTCCTGCAACAGATTCTGTGATAACCTCTGGTCTTTGGTTAAATTTTGGTGGATGGGGTGATTTAACTAGCCTCATGCTTGTTAGCATGCCTGTAGGTTATCGTGTTCGGAAATTTTCCGGATCGATTAGAAAGTAGACAGAGTCTGTTTCCTGATTAATTTTCAATTTGGCCTGCGGTGAACATCATTCACAGCCGTTGATTTTGACTCAACGGATTGAACTCAAATTCAGTTGTGGGTAAGAAATCGTTTTTGGATGGCTCTCTTTCGAGATGAGCATGTTTTCTTTTGTCGTAGCAGGTATGTTTTTTCGTTCCTCTTCATTTGATGAGGTCGTCACAATTTGTATTGTGTTCCCGAAAAGGCAATTTCAGTGTGAAAATCAAGGAAAACAGTACGTTTAATACTTGGGCAAAACTTTAGTCCGGGTGTTACATGTTTGATTGCGAAACACTTCTAGATTATAGACACCTTCCTCATTCCTACATGAGAAGGTTTTGTTATGAAAATGGAAATGCTGGTAAATGTTTACCAGCCTGAAGAGAGCCGCATTGCGATTCTTGAAGATGGCGTTCTGGAAGAACTTTACGTTGAGCGGAACAGCCAGGAAAGCTTTGTCGGCAACATTTACAAAGGTCGCGTCGTCAATATCGAGCCTAGTATTCAGGCAGCATTTGTCGATTTCGGCGTAGGAAGTAACGGTTTTCTACATGTCAGTGATGTAGAAGCTGAGTACTTCAAACACTTACCTCCCGTTGAAGTTCCGCAGCGTTCGCCGTCTCGTGGTCCTCAAGGTGGGAAAAAGCGTCGCGTTAACGAAAGATCTGCTCAGGGAAAACCTTCGATTTCTGATATTTTCAGACGAGGTGACGAGGTACTGGTCCAGGTTATCAAAGACGGTATCGGTACAAAAGGTCCAACTCTCTCAACATATATTAGCATTCCCGGACGCTATCTCGTTCTGATGCCCGCTTTGCAACGCGTTGGAATCAGCCGAAAAATTACTGATCTGGATGAACGCAAAAAGTTACGCGAAATCATCAAAGAGTTGTCTCCACCAGAAGGTCTGGGCTTTATTGTTCGAACCGCTGGAGTTGATCGTTCAGCAGATGATCTGCGTAGAGATATGAATTATCTTTTGCGGCTGTGGAAGGTCATTGTTAGTCGCATCCAAAAGCATGCAGCTCCCGTGGATGTCTACGAAGAAAGTGACATGGTCACGCGGACCATTCGGGACATCTTCACCAGCGAGATTGATACCGTCCTCATTGATGACGAAACTCAGTATGAGCGAATTCGTGAATTCATGAAAGTTGTTCTGCCAAGCCAGGTGGACAAAGTGAAGCTGCATAACGACGGAGAGCCGTTGTTTCATAAGTACAAAATTGAGCAGGAAATAACGAATATCCAGCATCGAACAGTGCCTCTGGAAGGTGGCGGTTCGATTGTGATTGATCCGACAGAAGCGCTTGTTGCCATTGATGTTAACAGCGGTACGCATCGGGTCGATGATAACGCAGAGGAAACGGCTTTTCAGGTCAATATGCGAGCTGCCCGCGAAATTTCCCGCCAAATTCGTCTCCGCGATGTAGGTGGCGTCATTGTTAATGACTTCATTGACATGAGAATGGAAAAACATCGCAGAGCAGTTGAAAGGGAACTCGCAAAAGCAGTCGAGCGAGATCGAGCCAGAACAAAAGTCCTTCGCATCAGCCCATCTGGATTGATCGAGATGACAGGCAACGCATTCGTCCTTCGTTAAAGAAGAGTATCTACGAAGATTGTCCTTGTTGCACAGGCACCGGTTATGTCAAAACAGCCGAAAGTGTCTCGATTGAGGCAATGCGAGAATTGATGCGAGCTTCCAGTTTGGATAAAGTGAAGAAAATTTCTGTTGATCTTTACCACCACGTTGCAAGCTTTCTGGCCAACAATAAACGGAAAGAATTGCTGGCGTTGGAAGAGAAGACTGGCGTTACGATCAGGTTCGAGTCGCGGTACGATGTCAATCCAAATTATATGGAGTTCCATTGTAAGAGTGAATTTGGAGAGGAAATCTCTTTTTCTCCAAGTGTGAACTCGAAATAGTACCTAGATACCTGTATGATTCCGTTTCCAATTTTAATACAGTGCACCTCACGGATGAGTTTGTGCAATAAAAAATAAGAACTAAGTGCGGTTGCACTTAATTGAATTTCATTTGAAACAGTAAGGTTAGATTTCGATGTTTGCGATTATCGAAGACGGTGGGCGTCAGTACAAAGTTCAGCCCGGACAACAACTTGCAATAGATTTGCGTTCCGAAGTTGAAGCGGGACAAGAACTCGTTTTTGATCGAGTTCTGCTTGCTAATGGCGGGGGCTGCAGCGTCATTGGTCGTCCT
>JAESQE010000213.1 GCA_016765335.1 Planctomycetaceae bacterium | reverse complement strand
TCCTGTGCTCTGGTGAATCTCTCCGGTAGAACCGTGGCTGCCCGAACTTTGATGCACTTCTTCGGTTGAGACATAGCCTCCCGAACTTTGGTGTAAATCTCCAGTTGAACCAGCAGAGCCGTGTGATCCTGCACTACCCTGGCTTTTGTAACGTCGTGCCTGAGTTTCACTTGAGCCTGTAAATAACAAAGCTGCAACAGCTGCAATCAACAGTAAATGTCCACTTTTCATCAAAGAATCTCCCTGCGATGTCTGTCTCGATAGAATTTAAAACAAGTCTTGTCCACAAATTCCAACAAGGACTTTATGGTCGCTAGATACCAATTGCGTCTTTCTGGGCAGAGGAACTGATTCCGTCTCGATTGAAGAAAGAATAGAGTCCAAGTTCAGAAAATTACTCACATGTAAACAAAAGGGATCTCGCTTGAGTAGGCATGGTAGTTTTAGTGACTTTACATGACAAGAGACGCGATGCGTAGATTAGGGTATTTATTATGATTAGGAGTTTATGCAGGCCTGTCGGCAAATGAGTTGAATGCGGGGAATAGTAGAGTGAAGGTGCTTGGTACTTGCGTTGATTAAACGTCTCAGTTAGAGGAGTCGCCCAAATTGAATTTATTGCAATTGTGTAATGAGGTTAAATTGTTTCGGAAGTTATTCATAAGTCGTATGCAGTGAGTACTTTGCGGTTTATTATCACGCATTTATATCAAGACTCTCAAGTGAGGTGCCTGGATCCTATTGACAGAAAACTATGTTCATTTTAGGGTGTGCGTACTTCAGCAGGATGCCGTCCATGGATGAACGGTATCTGAATGTTATCATCAATTTTTCCAATCAGTAAATGCGGCCCCCGGTTAATGCTCGTTTTCTGGGTCCGCTGATGCGAATGGAGTCGCACATGAGCACCCCCGTGGCTTCTACTGTTCCTTTTTCAACACCTGTAAACGAACCTGTTCCTCTGATTGACCTCAAACCTCAATATCAGAGTATCAAAAGCGAAGTTGACGAAACTGTTCAACGAGTCTTTGAATCACAAGGTTTTGTTTTAGGTGAAGATGTTTCCAACTTTGAAGATGAGGTCGCAAAATATTGCGATTCCCGTCATGCGGTTGGTTGCGCATCGGGAACTGATGCACTAATCCTCGCGCTGATGGCTTTGGATATTGGCCCAGGCGACGAAGTTATCACAACTCCTTTCTCATTCTTTGCCACTGCAAGTTGCATCGAACGAGTTGGCGCGACACCGATTTTTGTTGACGTGAAAGAAGATAGTTTCAACATCAACCCGATTGCTGTTGAAGCTGCCATTACTCCGCACACCAAAGCCATTTTGCCAGTACACCTTTACGGTCAATGTGCAGACATGGATGCAATCAGCAGAATAGCTGTCAAGCATAATATTGCTGTTGTTGAAGATGCTGCTCAGGCAATTGGTTCAGAGTTTCAAGGACGCAAAGCTGGTGTCTTGGGAACAATTGGTTGCTTCAGTTTTTTCCCAACCAAAAACTTAGGCGGTGCAGGCGATGGCGGCATGATCAGCACTGATGATCCTCAAATTGCTAAACGCATTCGAAGCTTGCGAGTTCATGGAGACGCCGGTCGGTACGAGCATTTGGAAGTTGGCCTCAACAGCCGGCTCGATGCACTACAAGCCGCCGTCCTTTCTGTTAAGCTCAGACATCTTGATACCTGGTCCGCAGGGCGGCAGCGAAATGCCAGTTGGTATCGGGAACTTTGCGATCACGAAAATCTGGGAGATATCATCAGTCTTCCCCAGACGCTTTCCGATAGAAAACACGTTTACAATCAATTTTGTGTCAGGGTTGGCGAAGGTTTAAGAGATCAGGTCTTGAACTCGTTACGAGAACAAGGAATTGGGTGTGCGGTTTATTACCCGAAACCACTTCATCTACAACCTTGCTTTGCACATCACGGTTACCAGAAGGGACAGTTCCCGGTTTCCGAGAAGTTAAGCGAAGACATCATGGCGTTACCAATTTTTGCAGAACTAACACGTTCGCAAATCGAACGAGTTGTTGAATGTCTTGCTAAGGCGGTCAACATTGCCAGAGAAAACAGAAACTGGAAAACCATCCAAAAAGCTGCTTAACAGAACTACAAGTGGGTCTTTTCAAAGAAATCAGCCGCATACTTTGCAGTATGCGGCTGATTTTCGTTTACAGGCGAGCCGTGGGTGTTAGGGCCACTGGTAAATCTAGCTTGACGACGTAGTCGTTCAACTAGCGTAAAAGGTTAGTCATCTGGGTAGAGGATTTTGATGTCCCGATTGAGAACAAATTAAAACGAATAGATCTTATTTTACCACAGAGACGCAGAGAACACCGAGTAAAAAAAGAAGCCGTAAGACGATCCTCTGTATAACCCAAAAGAGATACCGTCTCATTCTATGATGAATGTAGAATCGTCTAAAATTCCTTTGCGTCCTCTGTGTCTCCGTGGTTTATTCTATTTCTTCATATTTGATTCAGGTTACTCTGAGCGAAAGGGAAGGAATGGTCTCTCAAAATCATTAAGTCGCCTGCCAATTAATGGTCGATGATATACTACTTCGCTGACCCGGCTCGCCTAGTTATTAGTTTTTCATCTCGTATTCTTTTTCGCTGTCAGCTTTTGCAGAAAAACTATTTCGAAATGCTTCTATTTCTGCTGCAACAGTTTTTTCGGGACCGACCATTTTCAGAAAGAAATTCCCTTTTTCAGGAACGCTGAGAATAATCGCCAGCATACGATGCCCAGGTGCATCAATTGTTTTTCGCAGAAACGGCGGACCATCCGGCTTCTTGTATGTCCCGGAAATATCAAGCAGATAATAAGCCCCCTGTGCCGATTTGCCTTGGATTGTAGTCAGCTTCCCGCCAGTGGTATCGAACTGATTAATCCAACGCCCGAGGTTATCATCAATCGAACCTCCAAAGGGTGGGAAGACAACAAATTCTGTTGAGCCTTTCACTCCCTCAGCAGCAGGAACTTCATACTGTGCAAGACGCAAGCGGTTGCTTGGTTTCTGAGCATTCCAGCTCTCTGGGATTTGAAGTTTGAGACCACGCAAATTCACATCCGTCGTCTTTGTTTCTTTGAGCGCAACGGTTTGAAGCTGAAGAGTTCTTTTCTGTTTTGGTTGAGCTGCCTGGGCCAAATCTGGACCTTTTTTCTGTAGTCCCATGCCTGGGATATTCAAACGGATTTTGTACAACCCGGTGCGAGCAGTGATGTAAAGCGTTTTGTTGTCAGCGTCTCCAAAAGTGCAATTCGCAGGATGCTCTGGAGTTTTAATGCGACCCAAAACTTTACCTTCAGGATTGAGCACGACAATTCCTTTGTAGGTTGCGTACAAATTGCCCTGCACATCGTGAACCATGCCGTCAGGACCGCCTGCACCATCCAATTCTTTGTTGCCCTGGAAAATCAATTTGCCTGATCCCAGTTTCCCTGGAGAAAGAATTTTGTATCGATAAACCTGTCCAAGATTCGGCTCAGCGACATAAAGAGATTTGCCATCGGGAGAAACATTAACGCCATTAGGACGCTTCAGATCGTCGATAACACGAGTCACCTTCCCTTTGGAATTCACATAATAGACAGCCATCATCGGTTGAGGCAGTTCGCGTTTCGGGCCGTAAGCTGGGTCCGTAAAGTACAGTCCACCAACTGCATCCAAAGCAACATCATTCGGAGAGTTCAGCAGTTTGCCGTCATACTTGGAGACAAGCACTTTGTTCAACGAACCATCTGCATTCAGCTTCAACATTTGCCCTTTGCCGCCCTGGCAAGCGTACACAAAACCTTGCTCATCACAAATCAAACCATTGCACTGCCCTGAAGGAGTGAAGAAGTCGGTCAGTTTGCCACTAGAATCGTATTTGATAACACGTTCATTCGGGATATCGCTGAAAACCAGGAAACCATCAGGATGCCAGGCTGGCCCTTCGGTGAATGCAAAGCCACCCGCAATTTTCTCTATCTGAGAATCAGCAGGCAGAATTTCTGACCATTTATCAGCATTTGCTGAAGTTGAAAATGATGAGATCGCGAGTAATGCAGCTGAAAAACTGCAAATAAACCTTTGGTATTTCAATAACATAGTGTTCCTCGAAACAGTGTTTAAGTAAGAATCGTTCAGCTGATCACTGATCAACAGATCCAAATACAGGGGGATAAAGTGGAAACCGGGCAATAAATCCCAAAAACTGGCCTGCCCAGAACTGTCTTTTTTCGGGCTTTGATATAGACTGACTCACAGGTTCGCACGAAAATTGAACCAACAAACCCGTGCCCATGTCTATAATCAGTAAAGCGTCCTGTCTGATTGTTGACAATAGTCCCGTATTTTTCAATCAGCCAGGCGATCCAGACCTGTATTTTGTTATTGATTCGTTATTTTCCGTTTCCGCAGGTTTTCTGCGTGAAACCTGATTTTAAGAAGTGAACAAGCGAGCGGCTGTGCCTGATACTGCATTTATTTCAACTGGAGAGCCTGTAACCGGCATTTCCGCATTTCTCGATCCNCGGGGCAGCAACCTGCATGCTGTTCGTGAATCGCTGCACCAAGTGGTCGATCTGGTTACCGGGCATCTTTCCCAAGCCGATCAACTTTGCACCGTCCCATTCGATTGGGATCGCATCAAAACTTCCAACCTGCTGCCAGAACATCCTGCCTCAGAACAGGAACTATTAGATTCCTACAAAAAATTACTTGATGGCTCGATGAACCCAGCTCATCCGCGCTACCTGGGACACATGGACCCGCTGCCAAGTACCTCCTCGGTTGTCGCTTCACTCATTACAGCTGCGGTGAATAACAATTTACTCAGCAGAGAAATGGCACCGATTTTCTCTGATCTGGAACAACGCCTGCTTCAAGAACTAGCTGGCCTGTTCGGCTTACCTGTTGCCACCGCGGGTGGCGTGATGCAAAGTGGCGGTTCGTTGTGTAACTTGCAAGCCATTGCGGTCGCGCGTAATGCCAAGCTTGGCTGTCACACAACCGGACTTGTCGGACTAAAAAAACAGCCCANCNTTTTTGCTTCCGAGCTGTGCCATAGTTCGATCCAAAAAGCTGCGATGCTTCTCGGTTTAGGAACCCAAGGCGTTGTTACGATCCCCACAGATGCCCGCTGCAAAATGTGCCCGGATGCATTACGTAGCGCCATCGAACTAGCTCATCAAAATGGGCAACAACCATTTGCAGTTGTCGCAACAGCTGGCACAACCGTCACCGGCAGCATCGACCCGCTCCCTGAAATCGCAACTCTGTGTAAAGAGTACGATCTGTGGTATCACGTTGACGCCAGCTACGGCGGAGCGATCATTTTCAGCGACGAAAAAAGACCGCTACTTAATGGCATCGAACAAGCAGATTCAATCACGTTCAATCCACAGAAATGGTGTTACGTTACCAAAGCATGTGCATTGGTCATGTTCCGAGATGTGCAGGTTTTGGATCGCTACTTCCGCATCGAAGCTCCGTACATGAATATGCACGAAGGCACGGGCGAAACCAACCTGGGCAAATGGGGCATTCAAGGCACGCGTGCACCAGATATCGCCAAGTGGTGGTTAACGTTAATGCA
>JAESQE010000212.1 GCA_016765335.1 Planctomycetaceae bacterium | reverse complement strand
GTTTGAGTCGGTCTTCATTCAAGGCAGACAAGAATGTCTACCCTCCGCTTGCAAGGTATTTTGAATTCATAGAGGTTTTCTTGAGAGAGTTTACAGCAACGTGTCAGTATTAATTCAATTGTATTTCATCAAATAAGTTCGGAGAAAACCGTGTCTTGTCATCGATATATTTCTCGTCCAACATCTCGCAGAGAGATGCTTTCCCAGGCAGCCAATGGTTTTGGAGCTGTTGCGTTGGCCTCGCTTCTGAATGAGCCTGCTTACGGGGCTGCCAAAGTTTCGAAAAAATCGGTTGATGCATTGGCTCCTAAAAAGACGCACCATCAAGCGCGAGCCAAAAGCGTTATCTTTCTTTACATGGATGGCGGGCCTTCACAGGTTGATACGTATGATCCCAAGCCCCGTTTGATTAAAGAAAATGGTCAGCCGATCAAAGCCAAATTGCAGGCAACGCAGTTCGATAACATTGGAAAAGTCCTACAGTCCCCCTGGAAATTTCAACAATACGGGGAATCGGGAATTCCCGTCAGCGACTTGTTTCCGTACACAGCGAAGTGTGTCGATGATATGAGCATTATTCGCTCGATGACTGCCACGTTTCCTGAACACACCAATGCGAACTACTTTTTGCATACCGGACACGGACTTCAAGGTCGCCCGAGCATGGGAGCCTGGACCGGTTACGGGTTGGGCAGCGAATGTCGAGACCTTCCCGGGTTTGTTGTGCTCAATGGCGGGTTGATACCTCCCGGCGGAATCGATTGTTTTCATAACGGGTTTTTGCCGGCGAGTTATCAGGGATCGATTTTCAAAAAGGGAGCAGAGCCTGTCGCTGATCTGAAACGCCAGGAACAATCCGTCGAACTTCAAAATCGTAAGATGGATTTACTTCGAGGACTCGATCAACAAGTGATACAGAATACCGGAGCACACGATGCGATAGAAGCATCGATTTCTAATTACGAGCTGGCTTACCGTATGCAGACCTCTGTCCCGAATTTGATGGACATCTCGCAGGAGTCAAAACAAACGCAGGAACTGTATGGCATGTTTTCAAAATTCCCGCAAACTCAAACCTACGCCCATCAATGCTTAGTTGCTCGCCGGCTGGTTGAACGAGGTGTGCGGTTTATTGAATTGACTTGCCCATCCATCAAAGGGGATCGCTGGGATCAGCACAGTAACTTGAAAGATGGTCACGAACAAAATGCGTTAGCGGTTGATCAACCCATTGGTGGCTTATTGACCGACTTGAAAAGTCGTGGACTGCTTGATGAAACACTGGTCATTTGGGCTGGAGAATTTGGACGCACGCCAATGGCTCAAGGAACCAACGGACGCGATCACAATCCTTCTGGCTTTACTGTCTGGATGGCAGGTGGTGGCATCAAAGGAGGCACCATTTACGGGGCAACGGACGAATACGGCTATAACGCGATCGAGAATAAATTACAGATTCACGACATGCACGCCACGATGCTGCACTTGCTCGGGATTGATCACGAACGTTTGACGTTCCGTCATAGCAGCAGAGACATGCGGTTAACCGACGTGCATGGCAAGGTTGTGCACGACATCATTTCGTAATGACGGTTTGATCCAAAGCAACCGGCGGGATCGCAGGAACCTTTGCAACAGTTACTTCATCGGCTGCAAGCAGTTCCGGTAAAACAATCTCTGCATCGGTCGACTCTTGTGAAGAGTCAACATTATCTGTGTAGCTATTTGAATGATGTCGATGCCGACCTTTGGAATAGACATACGGTGCGATGATCTTTGCCAATTCTGGACGACCATAGTAATTGGGCCATGTGTGACGGAACCCAATCACACTGGTCGCATCCAACTCGTGAACCCGACAAGCATAATGGCCCAGTTTCTTTTTATCGGATCGAGTTAATCCTGTTTTTGCAAATGCACGTCCGTTACTGACTGCTGCCAGAGGATAAAGAGCCAAGGCCATATCGCGACGATTCACAATATTTAACAGCTTATCAACCTGGGACACAGCTAAGCCATACTTGTTGTTTGGATTCAGCCACATATGATTGATGGCAGCTGCTGCCAAGACGGCACGACACGGGCGTTTGCCAGATCGGTTCCCCTTGCAAACTCCGTTGACTCGTCCCCCGCCTCGGTAATGCAGGGCTGCTACCACAGTGCGGGCACCATGACTGTGCCCGAGAAGGCAAACCGGAGAACTTGACGGAATTCTGTCGATCAAATGACCTAAGTAAATTCCATTTTGGGCCGCAATGATGCCATTCTTTTTGACATTTCTGGACGTAAATCCAAGAAGTGATTCATCGCCCGGCCAGACAAAGAAAATCATATTCAACGCACAACCCGGAGCCCCTTTTTTAATCCAACTGTAAGTGTTGTTGGCATCCATAATTGCAGTATCGACCCCGACAGAGCTGCCATGAACCATAATGCATGTTGCAGCTGCCGGATTCAAACTTCGCTGCATTTGAGAGTAACTGACTCGTCTCATTTTTCCACAGTTTGGTTTATAGTAGCATCTGAATTTCAGCCGGCTCGGACAGGCTCCCTCTTCCTGCGAAATGTCGTAGGTGTTAACTATCCAGTAACCGGCCTGGCAATTCTTTTCTGCCCCAACTGGCGAACCAAGTAAAAGCACAGCAAAAAGTGCAATGGCGATTAATAGACCTGTCCTTGATGGTATTATGAACATATTGGCGTAATCTATGATGCAAGAATTGACAGGCCGGAGAAAACGAATTCGCAAGCTTGAATTACAATGAAAAGTAGGTACAAAAGCTTCCCTTTTATCGGCGATGCGTCAAATTGAACAAAGGCATTCTTACAATATTCAGTAAGATCAGACAGAGATGACGTCAGCCTGTTACTATCATCAATGAGAGGACGCTTGTAGTGCTTTTGCCGATTATCCGGGTTAGTAAGACTGGGTGCTTTGCGGGCCAGCATTTCACACAAACGAGCTGTGCAAGGAGGGTAAAACCAGAATGACCGAGGCAATTCCTCTAACTTTTATTATCCCTTCAAAACGCGATGTTGACCCTGGCTGTCGCGTTGAATATCCTCTCGACCCTTGCCTGCACAAGGAACCGAGCAACTTGAATTCTTTTTGAAGATAAAGTGAGACCCGTGTGAAACTTGCAACAGTGGTTACAGCGATGACTCTGGCTTACTGGGGCCTTCTGTTTACGCTGACGCACATCCCAGCAACACAGATTCCAGAGTTAGGAGCTTCCGATAAGCTACTGCACTTTGTCGCCTATTTCGTTTTAGCGGTAGGCGTTGGGGCACACTTGTTGGTTACCAAACGCTGGAATCGTTTCACCCTATCCATCGCGATGTTGGTACTGATGGTTTTTGCCGGCTTTGATGAACTAACACAGCTTTTGGTAGGACGCTGACCGCAGAATGGAAAGACTGGGGGGCAGATTTGATAGGAATTATCGCAGGCACAATCAGCTTTGCAGTTCTGATCAACTTACTTCAGCGACAGAAAACGATCCAGGCATTACTCGAACCAGAAACTCTTACTTCTTTCACAGGCGACCCCAATCAGGACATCACCAACGAATGAAAAAGTAAGCAACGAGCCAATTTATCAGGCTGCGTTTTCCTGGTGAGTGTTTTCGGGACCAATAGATTTTGTCCCTTTTCCGGCTTTGGCTTTGAGGTCGAACAGCCCGAATACCTCAGATGCATTCATGGAAAGTGAAGCCGTGGAGACGTCCCCTTCGCCGAGCACTTGTTCAAAGATCGCTCGTTTCTGCTGAAGGATCAGATCGATTCGTTCTTCGATCGTGTCTTTGCAAATGAACCGTGTGACGATGACTGGGTTTTTGACCCCGATGCGATGCGCGCGATTGATCGCCTGATCTTCCACAGCTGGGTTCCACCAACGATCATACAAAAGACATATTGCGAAAACTGCAAGTTCAAGCCCACCGCACCGGTACCATAACTCATCAGCAACAGGTGTTTGTCGGGATTTTCTTCGAATTCTTTTAAGATCGGTTCCCGTTTCTTGGTTGGCACACCGCCGTGGTAAACGAGCGGGTTAAATTGCTGGGTACGTTCTGCGATCCAGTCAATCGTTTTGGTCCATTGGCTAAACAGAATTGCCTTGGCACCGCTGGCTGCAATTTCTTCCATGTCTGCAACAAGTCGATCCAGCTTGACTGATTCCCCGGTGAGGGGGTCGAAATTGGTGATTTGTTTTAAACGCAAGACCAGCTCGAATACGTGCTGGATCGTGATTTCTTCGCCCATGTCGCCCAGTTGAACTATCCCTTCTTTTTCTGCAATTTGGTAGGCAGCGTGTTGGCAATTAGACAGTTCAAGAATGGCATCGCGATCAAGCCGTGGCGGCATGTCCGGCTGGGCAACTTCTTTTGTGCGACGCAGAATGTAAGTCTCTGAAAGACGCCTGAGTTGTCGCAAATCGGGATTCGAGCGGGCAGGCACCACGTTCATAAACTCAAAGATTGAAGCAAGTTCTTCCGGTCGGTTTTCAATCGGAGTACCCGTCAGCGACCAGGATCGGCCACGCGGAATCCTGCGAATCACTTGGGAAGTGACCGACTCTCGGTTTTTAATACGTTGCGCTTCATCCAGCACGACCAAGTCGAAATATGGAAGATCTTCTTCGTCCTCATTTTGCAAATCACGCACAAGAATTTCATAATTGGTGAGCAAGACCGGAATGGATTTCATTTCCCTTAACATTTTTCGACGGTTTGCATCCCCTTCCATCGTTGTCACAGGAAGCTCTTCTGACCATAAACGGAATTCCCGTT
>JAESQE010000211.1 GCA_016765335.1 Planctomycetaceae bacterium | reverse complement strand
CAAAGACACGAAGAAAATCAGCACCATCTGGTTCCGCAGTCGCGTCACTCTCCCGGGGTTCGCTAACAAATACGCGAAGTGTATTAGAGTAACTCTGAGATGACTTTGCCGTGATCAATTGCAACGATAGGGCGACCGGTGTGGTCGTTGAAGGCGATGTTTGGATCGATTCCTAGAACATTGAAAATCGTATGATGGATATCACCAGGGCGAATCGGTCGGGTGGCTGGAGATTCGCCTAGTCGGTTGGTAGAGCCGACCACTTGTCCGCCTTTCAGGCCACCGCCACCCATTAAAACAGACATTGCATTTCCCCAGTGGTCGCGTCCAGGAGTCCCTTTACTTAATGGTGGCCCACCATTGCCGCCGTTGTTCATTTTAGGGCTACGACCGAATTCGCCCATGACTATCACAAGAACATCATCGAGCAAGCCTCGATTATCCAGGTCAGTAAACAAAGCGGAAACGGCTTGGTCAACTTTCGGCAAATGTCTTTCCATTGTTGTCTGGTGATTCCAGTGGCTGTCCCATCCCCCGAAATGACAAGTGACAAATGTTGTGCCTGCTTCTACAAGTCTACGAGCCAATAAGGTGCTTTGCCCCCAAGTGTTACGTCCATATTGATCCCGTAATTCAGGCGATTCGGCTTCGATATCAAAGGCCAGGCGAGCTTTGTCTCCGGTCACTAACTCAAACGCCTGTTGCTCAAACTGATCTAAATTTTCGAATTCTTTTGTCACATCCGCATAGCGGCGGAGTCCATCAAAATGTTGCTGTAAATTACGCCTGTCCGCCAAGCGTGAAATCGTAAGTTCTTTGGGTAATGTTAAATTATCAACTTTGAATGTGGATGCATTAGGGTCGCCTCCCGTATTGAAGGGATCGTATTGATTGCCTAGATAGTGACCACCAAAATAACCGGGACGCAGCCCAACGCTCATTCCATAAGGAACCGAAACAAAAGGAGGCATTCCTGCTTGGCGAGCACCAACGAGTTTCGTTGCGACGCTTCCAAAGAATGGAGACTTGCCCGCGTTCATGGCTCCGTTAACACCGCCACGACCGGTGAGCATCCAATGGGCTCCAGTGAAATGGTCTCCGGCGTTGTGATGAACTGATCTAAGAATCGAAAATTTATCAGCAACTTTTGCTTGAAGCGGGAACATCTCGCTGATGTCCATACCGGGGACCACGGTTTTAATCGGATTCCAAATACCCGCATATTCGCGAGGTGCTTCCGGCTTAGGATCATAGGTGTCATGCTGGCTTGGCCCTCCATCTAACCAAAGCAGAATGACGGAAGTGTTTTTTGCATTCGGTGATGATTCTTTTGCTCGCAAAATAGAAGCCAGGCTCAAACTGCCCATGCCAGCCAAGCCAACCTGCAGAAAACTTCTGCGGCTTACACCATCACAATACGCTGCCGATTTACCTGCATGAACTTTCATTATTCCACTCCGAATTTGTCGTTAGATTTCCAACCGACAAATCAGGAGATGTCGATGTGACTTCAATCTAAAGGTTCTCTACTTGGTAAGCAAGAGATATTCGAAAAGAGTCTATAAAACCCTGGCATACTACTGGCTTGGCGTTTTTTGCTCGCTGGGATCAATTTCGGTGTCAGGCAGGTCAAATTCTGCTGCTGCTGGTCCGATTTCTTTTCGGAGATTTGCTATATCATTCAAGATTTTTTCTGAAAATTCCGGTGAATCTTCTTTGAGTGTTTCCCGGAAATCGAGCGCAGGCTGTGGGGTTGTTTCTGGTCGTGTCTCTTGTGGGACGACTGGCGATGCTTCTCCTTGCGGAAGAAGGCGTGGCGGAAAAGTTGTTCTTTCGGTTTGATTCTGGTGGATCGAAGACAGGTCGTTGCCAGCCAGCGGATTCGTGTGCAATCCTGGACCTGGGAATTGCAAAGGATCAATCAAATGACGCTCATCTGCAATTATTCCTGCACCGTGATTTGCTTCGCGGGGTTGCTCAGCATACATTTCTGTGGAGGACGCTGTGTTTTGTGTTCCTGGCAAAGATCGGGCAATAATTAATCCGCTGCCCGAGCCAACCATTAAGCCAGCAATCCACATCGTTATCATTTGACGATTCATCAATTCTTCTTCCTTGAAGACGACTTCAACACAGACAGGAATGTCTATGCTCCGTAATCGAGACAGGAATGTTTGTGCTCCGTAACCGAGTAATTATAGGGAGCTTCTATTAATTGAATCCCAGAGGTTCTCGAATACAGCTTGGTTATAAAAAACAGTTCAAAAACCCCCTCTCACTCCCCCCCTCCCAAGGGAGAGAACCAATTATTAGAGGTTCCCTCTATGCGAACGCAAATTAAAATGCAGCAAAGGCTGCGTCGATTAGAGATTCTTGTTCCATCATGTGAGACCTTTTGCTGCCTGTTGCAGGACTGGCTGAAGCGTCACGCTCGACAGAATGCAGAGGGTACTCATCAAAAATAGATTGCCCGAAGTGTGCTCTGAGGAATCGGGCAGCTCCCATGTTTTCTGGTTCTTCCTGAACCCAACGAACTTGCGTGCCGGTTGGATACTGCGAAAGAACTTGCTGCAATTCCAGGTACGGAAGAGGGTAAAGTTCTTCTAAACGAACAATCGCAATGTCGGTTCGCTCTGTTTTAATCTTGCGGTCAAGAAGATCGTAATACACTTTTCCGGAACAAAGCAGAATTCGAGTGGCATTTTGTTTGTCAACCATCTCAACGTCATCGATGACNGGTTGAAAGCTTCCAGATTCTAAATCGTCAAGTGATGAGGTACACCGAGGATGCCTTAAAAGGCTTTTAGGGGTCATCATCACAAGTGGTTTTTTCCACTTTCGCAGTGCCTGACGCCTGAGGCAATGAAAATGTTGAGCAGGTGTCGAAGGAATAACCACCTGAATATTATCCTCAGCTGCCAACATGAGAAATCGCTCGATCCTTGCACTGGAATGTTCAGGCCCTTGCCCTTCAAAACCGTGAGGCAGCATCATGACCAAAGCACTGAATCGCAGCCATTTGTCTTCGGTGCTGGCAATGAACTGGTCAATCACAACCTGTGCAGTATTCGAGAAGTCACCAAACTGTGCCTCCCAAATAACAAGCCCATCCGGGCAATCCAAACTGTATCCATATTCATAACCCAGAACGCCAATTTCAGACAGCGGAGAGTTGTAAACTTCGACCAGACCGCCTGGTTTGGCAAGTTGCTTCAAAGGGCGATGAACAGTCCCGTCTTCAACATCATGCAAGACAGCATGCCTTTGAGAGAATGTTCCTCGCTCGACATCCTGGCCCGTCATTCGTAATGGCCGACCTTCGCTGACAACACTTCCCAGTGCTAACAGTTCAGCAGCAGCCCAATCGAAAGGACGATTTCCACGTGTCATTTCCCGGCGTTGATCTAATATACGGATCAGTTTTCGGTGTGGATGAAAATCTGCTGGATAATCTGTCAGCACCTTCATGATGCGGTCCAGTTCTTTGCGATCCACTCCGGTATCTACATCGTCTGCTTCAGAAACCGAGCCGCCACGGTACCCACTCCAAAGCCCACCATACTCATCGACGCAGCGAATATATCGCTCTCCTTTGGCTAATTCGAGTTCTTTTTCCAGAACGGCTCTGCGCTGTTCGACAATGTCCTCGGCTTCTTCTCTGGTGATTCCACGCATCGAAAGAAGTTGTTCAAGATAGTTCTCGAACACCGTTTTCATTTGGCGAATCTTTTTATACATCATCGGCTGAGTGAATGCAGGCTCGTCACTTTCGTTGTGACCAAGCTTACGATAACAGTACATATCGATGACAACATCTCGCTGGAATGTTTTCCGGAAATCCAAAGCCAGACTCACCACCTGGGCAACGGCTTCAGGGTTTTCGCCGTTGACATGAAAAATCGGTATCTGCAACATTTTGGCGATATCGGTAGCGTAAGTGCAAGATCGGGATTCGTCACTGGAAGTTGTGAATCCAATCTGGTTATTGACAACCACATGCAAGGCACCGCCCACACCGTAGCCTTTGAGTTCGCTCAGATTAAGAGTTTCTTGTGTCACTCCTTCTCCAACAAAGGCCGCATCGCCATGAATTAAAATGGCCAACCCAGACTTTCGATCAACATCACCTCGGCGATCCATCTTCGCACGCAGACGTCCTAAAGCCACTGGGTTGATAAATTCTAAGTGAGACGGATTAAAGCACAAAGAAAGATGCACATTTTCGCCCGTCGAAGTCGTCCAGTCGCTGCTGTACCCCAAATGATATTTGACATCACCTCGCCCCATGTGTAATTCGGGATCGTTATCTACGAACTCTCGAAAAATATGGCGAGGGTTTTTATTCATAATGTTTGCTAAAACATTGAGCCGCCCACGATGAGCCATTCCGATAACAACTTCTTTTGCCCCGTCCTGTCCCGCTTTTTCAATCGCCAAATCGAGTAGCGGAATTAAACTTTCTGCCCCTTCCAGGGAAAAAGTCTTTTCTCCCAGGAACTTCTTCTGGACAAATTGTTCAAACAGAACCGCATCGCTGAGTCGTTTCAGAATTCGCACTTGTTCTGGATGTGTCAGCTTGATGCGATTGCCCGTTGTTTCCATGCGGGTTTGCAGCCATTCACGAACATGCAGCGAATCGATATGCATGAACTGTGCGCCAATCGAGCGACAGTAAGTCGTTTTGAGCCATTGCAGAATTTCACGTAATGTGCGAACTTCCGGCCCACCCATCCAACTAGTGGAAAAACGCCGATCCATATCTTCATCGGTGAATCCATAAAACTCGGGTTTGACTTCTGGCGGGCTACCACGTTTCGAGCCGAGGGGATCGATCTCTGCCAGAATGTGCCCGCGAACCCGGTAGTTTCGAATCAGTTGGTCAAGTTTTTCCTGCCGCCCGGCAACTTCCAGCCGTTGGGGACGACGCAAACCATCCGATGNCATCGAGGGCGGGTTAAATATTGTGAATGGCTTACGACGAGGCCTTTCGGTACCTGTCAAATCAGACAGATCTGTTTGATCCAAGTCAGAGAAGTATTGCCGCCATCGATCAGAAAGCGATTCTGGCGACCTTTGATACTGCTCGTACAATGATTCCAGGTACAGCAAGCTGGTCACATTGTCTTCAATGTGAGCATAACCGTTCTGGCTTGGATTTGAACCATTGAGTTCAGATGAGTTGTGTGGATTAACACTTTGTGGGGCTTGGGGAGCCGAATCAGACATCAACTGTCTTTCCTGGGTCATTTCTGAGGTCAATACTTAATGAGCTAGAAAGTGGCCTGCCAGAGCAAAGTCATCCGGCGACGAGCTACACCTTATATAGTGTATTCAGATCGCTTGGATATCTCTTGCGACCAGGCTCCGTAACAGATCCACACTTCTTTATTCGGATTGTCTCTTTTTCGCGTTATCGAACAAGAGCGAATGCTTGTAAAATCAATCGGTTTTCAATTTTGTCCGGAAAAATTTAGCAAGATTGCCAAGGACATCACCAATTATGAAATCTGGTGCCTTGCCAGGCAATGTTTGCCTGAAAGGGGCGATGCAATTGATTCGATTGGAATATCCGGAAAATCTTAACAGTCGTTTTAACCGAGTGCCTGAAATTGAGAAATCTCACTTTGCCTACTCTACCGATAATGACGATTCGTTCTGCATTAAGAATAATAACTATTCGGCAAGTCATGAGGACTGCTTCACTAATCGCCGAGTCTGAATTGTCTAATGCCCAGGGAATAATACCAAACTCAATTAATGCTTGCACGAAGCTCTCTCGTGGCCTTGTACTGACAAGGACTTAGGGAATGTTCAACGCGCAAACAAATATGCGAATGCGTATAACTCCTGGTCTTTTATATTTCCATAACTCTTATTTTCCAGGCCCTTTTTACACATCGAATGTGTTTAAATCGGCTATTGAGGAGCCTACAGGATGTTGGTTCTATCCCGACAACGCGATGAAAGTATCATCATCGGCGACAATATTAAAATCACAATCGTCGATATCCGAGGCGATAAAATACGAATTGGTATCGAAGCTCCTGCTGAAATTGCCGTGCACCGCCAGGAAGTATTCGAAGCGATTCAGCGAGACAAGCAGGAAGAAATCGCAAAAGAAGTAGCAGAAAACAGCTCGCAAGACATGTAGCTGGCTTAAGGGAACCTCAAAAATGGGTTCTCCCCCTTACCAACAGGAGAGTTGCAGGGGGTTTTAATTGAGTTTGGTGTTACTTGCGATAAAAACGTTTGCCTTTGAGTTCAAATCGTGGGAGTGTCTCGGGGGGCACTGCTACGATTTCTGCTTGGAAACTGAGGCGATCCCGTACTGTTTTTCCAATTTGTTCGAGTAACGTATCTGTTGCTTGAGATTCATGCACTTTGGCGGTCGGTTCGATTTCGATCACCATGTGCTGCATCGATTGCTTTTCGGTCACCGTCATGCGGAACTCTGCCACTTCGGTGAATTCACGCAAGACCGCTTCGACGCTGGAAGGGAACACGTTGTTGCCTCGAATGGTAAACATATCATCGATACGCCCTAGAATTCCGCCTTCCAGACGAAGCAATTCTCGACCGCAAGCATTAGGCGTTGTCGCTGCACGCACGATATCACCGGTGCGGTATCTAATGACGGGCATTGAGTGACGACCAAGATTTGTAATCAGCAACTCTCCCTGTTCGCCTGCGGCTACGGGTTGAAATGTTTTGGAATCAACAATCTCTGCAATACATTCTGTTTCCAAAACGAGCAAGCTCGCGGGATCTTCCACCGATTCAATTGCCAGCGAACCGATATCTGTCATGCCCCAATGATCAAACACCCTGGCTCCCCAAGCTTTTTCGATACGTTGTCGAATAGCTGGAATGCTTCCCCCGGGTTCGCCTGCAACCAAGAGGGCACGCACTTTGGAATTGACCAGATCAATACCTTGTTGTNCTGCAATTTCCGCCAGGCGAAGTGCGTACGTTGGCGTGCAGCAAATGAATGTTACTTCATGCTCTATAATTACCTGCAATCGAACTTCGCTACTCATCCCTCCGGCTGCGATGCTGAAGTTATCGAACTGCAAAGCTCCTTCGAAGCCCGCCCAAAACCCGATAAACGGGCCAAATGAGAACGGAAAGCACAGGCGGTCTTCAGGGGTCAGTCCGACGATACGAAATATTTGCGCCCAGCAGCGTTTAATCCATCGCCAACTGGCTGGCGTGTCGAGCCAACGCATCGGACGACCGGTTGTGCCAGATGTCTGATGCAATCGCGAATAGTGATGCAGCGGATAAGTCATGTTGGTGCCATAAGGCGGATGAGCATTCTGATCTGCGACAAGTTCCTGTTTGGTGACTGGCTGAATCTCGCGAAAATCGTCCCAGGAAGTAATCTGGTTGATCCCGATATTTTGCTCTTCAAACCGCTTTGTCCAGAACGGATTCTTCCCATCAATTTCGCTCAGCAGGCATTTGAGCCTTCGCCACTGACGTTTCTGTATAGAGACTTTGTCCAGCATCTCGGGCTGTTGCAGGTGGATCATGCGAGTCGTTTTGTTTCTATTTGAATACGTGGCGTGTCAATTTTGTGAATTCGACACCGTTGATGCCTTCTCGTAACCTGGGCAGGCAAGGGCAAGCTTACCGCTTGCACCAAAGATACAGGCTGCGATCTGTTTTTCAACTCCACAGAGCAACGAAAAATGCCCCTCAACGAGCCTGTAACTTGAGTCCGAGAGTGTGTAATAGGTCAGATTTCCGGTAATAACGATCAGGTAATAAGCGACTCAAGAGATCCTCCAAAATCGCCGATCAAAAGCATGGTTCGGTAAGAAACTGCGAGTTAAATCTCGGTAAAATGTGTACCTTTTTGAATCAGGCGCACAGACATCTCTGCCTATAAAATTTACCGGACAAAATACTTAATAACAACAAGACACAACAGTAGCNGGCAATGCAAGATGCATAAAGGCTGACAAACGTGTTTGATATATTTATACCAACAAGGAAGTGATTGCTACAGGATGGCACAAAACAATAAACGCCCCGAGTGCGTTCTCGGGTTTTATCAGGTTGTCGAACAGCCCTCCGGCGATTTATGCGGAGGAGTGCTGTTGACGACCCACTTAGGTCGACCGATTGAGTTCCAGTGTACTTTGCCAGTTCGCCCCAACGCGACACAACAAACGCTGTATGGTCCGACGCTGCGACCATTTCTTATCGGAGAGTTGATCGCCAAAGCTCTGCGTGATCGGCTGCAAATGGTTCCCGATGTTCTGTTCGTGAATCAACCCGAAGCACTCAATCATCAAACTTGGGATGGAATCCCCATTCTGTGTAGCACCGAAGCTGAAGACGCAATGTTTCAACAGGATTACCGAGGAGATCATTATTGGATCGTCTCGGAGAAAAAAGAGAATGTCGAACGTCTGATGAAAAAAATGACACAGTTCGTCCCTGACTCGGCTGATTTGCAGGAGCCAATCATTCGAGTGGAACAGGCATTGAAAGAAGCAATGGGGCAGGCTGCCTAATTAGTTTTCTGTCGACAACACACAAAACTGCATCAACAAAATTATGGGAACCTTTAATAATTCAAATGGGGCACAGACATTCCTGTCTGTTTCGTTTGAGTCTGCCTTAATTCAAGGCAGACAAGAATGTCTACCCTCCACTTGC
>JAESQE010000210.1 GCA_016765335.1 Planctomycetaceae bacterium | reverse complement strand
GGCAACCAGGTGATAACCGCGTTCGGCCCCTGCGATGCGATTCTTCTGCTCTTTCGCCCCTGCATTGGCAGGAGTTTCGTTTCCTGAAAATGCGAGTTGGATCGGATCTTTGTCGCCATACTGGATATTCAGTTTCAGACCGGGCAGAGCATAATTCCCAGACAGGATGCCTCCCAGTTCGGCGACATTTTCAAAGCGAACGATGTCCGCATCTTTCTGGTGAGTGATCTGGCCTTCAATGATTCGACCATCAAAGTGCAATGCAATTTTGCTGCGATCAATTTTCCAGACAGGATGACAAACCATGACAATACTATCTTCCCCGAATTTCATTTGAGGTTCAATCCGCATCGAAGAAGCCAGCGCTGTCCAGACCACGGCCGGTGTTTGATGTTTGGGCAAGCGAGATGCAAATCGAATCAAAACCGGAGGTGGGATATAGGCAATCACTTTTTCATCGCTCAGATACTTTGCCAGTTTTGTGGTGTTGTTTGTGTCGTAGTAAAATGTGAGTAGTGTGACGGTACTTTGTTCCCGTTCGAGGCCGACATCCAGATTTCTTAAAATGGCATCTTCTGCATCTGCTAATTGACCAGCTCTCTGTAATATTTGAGCACAAGCCAAATTCGCTTCCCAAACTTCAGCCGATTGTGCCAAAGCTTTTTTCGCTGATTCGACAGCAGCCAACTGTTGCCCCAGATGTGCCTGGATAACTGCCCGATTGGCTAGCGCTGTTGCTAACATGTCGTCTCTGCGAAAATGACCTTCTTCAAGTGTCGCTAATCGTTCGTAAGTTGCCATCGATTCGAACAGTTTACCAACAATTTGCTGAGTTCGAGCAACATAGTACCAGTAAGGTGGGTAGCACTCCATGAACGGTTCCATCCGTTTGAGGATACGGAGTCGGACTTGCGGATCTCGCTCGTTCATTGCCATTTCTAAGCCATCAAGATCGTTAGATCGAATGAGCCAGCGGTCTGGGATGTGATAAGTTTTTGTTAATCTCCAGAAAGTATCCATAAACAGGGTCGATTTCCTAACCACTGAAGTTGCCCGGCTCTTCTCTAATTTGAGGACTTCGTTATCCCGCGTCCATTTCAGGTTGCGGTAATCCCACCAACTGGAGGCTCCCGTTTTTGCAGCCCCTAAATAGGATGCTGTCATCAGATTCAAACCTAATGACAAGGCATCAAAGGCCATCTCCTGCCGTAACGCTTTTTTGTATTTGACGTCATACAGGTCGGTCTCTTTTTCAGAGATCTGAATTTGACCGATTTCAGCAAGCACGTCCGAATAAAGTCGAATGATCTCAGCGTCATTGATGACACTCAGATTCAGGTTATTGAGGATTTTCTGACGTTCTTGTTGCATCACAATCGGAGACGGATATTTACGGATTCGATGAAAAGACGCTTTGCAGTAGTTGAGCGCAACAGCCACGTTTCGTCGATGCTGATCTGCTTTGTCTGCCGCCTGGGCCGCTGCAATTGCCTCAGCAGATTCTGCTTTTACTTCTGCCTCAGTTGGTTGGGCAAAAGCAGACTGCGTAAGGCTTTGTGATAATATCAATAAAATTGATATTATCATGAAACCTGACAAGGTTCGTGTAGGTAGATTCAATATTGGAGTGCACCTAATCATGGTGATGACTCTCATTCCTGATGTGTTCACATGGCTACCCATTTGGCATTTCTCGCTGTAATGGCAAGGGATGGATAGAAAATATTTAGGTCATAAATTGAGTTAACGAAGTAACTCTATCACAGCTCATCGGGATTATTCGAAAAAGTATTTCTATTGGTGCATTGTTCTGGTGAAGAATTGGCAGAGTTACCAGTTAGTGAAAATATTACGTTTGTTTTAGCATTATCTACAAAAGCAGCCTTTGGTATTTGGCATTTTTTGACTAAATACTATTTCGAAAATGAACCTCACTTGGTTCCTCGACGTTATAAGGGAACCTCTATTAATTGGTTCTCCCCCTTACGAAGGGGGAGTTAGAGGGTTATTGAACTGTTTTTAACAACCAGACTGTATTCAAGAACCTCTGTGATTCAATTAATAGAGGTTCCCATAAGTAGAACGATAGGTAAACTCTATTTTTGAGATTGCCTGTCTCATTAAGACTTGTCAAACCGATTCAGGTGATTACCATTTTGTACAGACAAGGAAAGTCATTAGTGATAATCGATCGTGATTACACATCATATAAGATAAACAGCTATAAAGGATTCATTACGATGCGTATTTTTGTAGGCTTAACAGCCGTTTGCCTCAGTCTTTCGTTGTTTACCAGCTCGCTTCATGCAGCTGATGGGCCTGAGTTAATTCCGAGTTCGGCAGCTGCTGTCATCAGGCTGAATGCTCCGGATAAAACCATTGAATCACTTGCAGATTTTGTGAATGATATCCAGCCCGGCTTTGGAGCCTTGGTTCAAGGGCAAGCTGGTATGATGGGCGTCGGAATCTCTAATCCGACAATGCAGGGAGTCGATAAAAGTCGTGATTTCTGGGGAGCTGTCTTTATTCGCAAAGATGCAGAACCTGCGATCGTCTTTATCATCCCAGCTACAGATGTTGAAGAAATGAAAGAAGCTGTTGATGAATCTCTCGAATTCATTGCCCATGATGGATATGGCATCTACACAAAAGACAAAATCGCTGCTGATTTGATGCGTAAACATCTCGAAAGTTCCCGACCGGATTCAATTGTGGATAATGCCAGTCAGGAAATGATTAAGATTGTTTCCGGCACAGACATCGCAGTGGTATTGAACCTTGTTGAAATTAAATCGGTTTATGCAACGGAGCTTTCTGATGGAAAAGATAAGTTTTTAGAAGAAGTCGAAAAAGCTCAGTCCCAGATGCTGGAAGTTCCTGGTGTCAATCTTGCCTGGGTTCCAGGTCTGATGGAGAAACTGGGAGAAAAACTGTTCAACGTTGTCGAAGATTCACAAGCTTATGCTGTGACTTTCTCTGTTAAGAAATCAGGACTTGAACTTCAGGAATACCTGGAATTCTCTGACGGAAGCGGTTCTGCAAAATTCCTGGCTAAGAATCCGCCAGAAAGTCTTACGATTCTTAATCAACTACCTGCTGAGCAGTTAGGTTATTTTGCAATTGGTGGAGATCTTTCTGATTTGAACAAATGGGGAATGTTTCTGCTGCCTCAGATTTTAGATATGTCTGATGAACAAAAGAAGAAGTGGGAAACACTTGCTGAGAAATTTGAAGATATCGATTTCGGTGGGATCAGCGCAAGCTTTGCCTTAGGAGATACCGATTCTGGATTAATTCGAGCCAGTACAATTACTAAAGCAAAGCCTACGAAACTGATTCGTGAGATTTCTCAAATTGCTGCCGAAGTGATGAACGATCTGGAACTTCCAGGCGGTATGAAACAGGAAATGACCATCGAGCAGGGAGTTGAAGAAGTTGATGGGGTCAAGATTGACTTAATGACGACTAAGACAGTCGCTGGCAATGCCCAGGCAGGTGGTATTCAAACCCAAATCAATCAGATCATGTACGGTGGAGATTCCATTGAAACTCGCATCGCTTACCTCGATGGTGTGAATATTCAAACTGTTGGTGGCGGAAAGAAATCTATGAAATCTGCTCTGGCTGCATTCAAGTCCAACGCAGCTGGTTCCGACGAAGTGATTGCTCGTGATACCAAATCCTTGGGAGCAAAGCACAATTTCCTGGCGATTATCGACATCCCGTCTTTGATTGTTCAAGGACTGAAAATTGCAGCAAGCTCTCCAGATCTCCCACCGATGCCATTCGATGAAGATTCCGTTGCCGATTTGGACGTTGAACGTTCTTATCTTGGATTTTCTATTCGAACAAGCGACACTGGTTGCGCAGGGAAAGTGCATGTCCCTAAAGAAACCATCAAAGCTGGCTTGGCATTGTTTGGTTTCTTCCAGGAAATTCAGGGTAACCGCAACGCATTCTAATAATGCACAACAAGTTATTTAGAAATGTTAAAAAACACCTTCGTCCTCATTCAGGGCGAAGGTGTTTTTGTTCAGGGCTGGGCAACATCTTGAGGATATCTGATGGTCATTTGACGCAGGCGTCACAATTTTTCCCAGACTCTCTCATTTCACTAGGGTTCCAGTTAGAATACAATGCTGTTTGTTCTCACGTAGAAATACCCAATAATACCATTCCACTGTGTTAGGATGTATCAACACTTTCGATTTGAATTGTTTGTCGAAGTGTTGCGATCTGATGATTGTGATCGACTATCATGTCTCTCTCGTTGTTAAATATTGGAATGCTCCTCGGTCTTGTTGCCGTTGTTGTTCCGATTGTTGTGCATTTGTTGAATCGCAGACGGTTTGATGTCGTCCAATGGGGAGCGATGCAATTTCTGGAGCTAGGAGATCGGACCAGACAGCGAATCAAGCTCAGTGATCTCTTTTTGTTATTGATGCGAATGGCGATGGTTGCCATGTTGGCATTTGCTTTCTCCAGACCATTCGTGCAAGGCAACACCTGGATTCGTGGTTTTTATCCTGAACCTGTCGATCTTGTGATCATAATCGATGGATCTTACAGCATGGGCTGGACAGGCGAAAACATAACTCCACACGCCAGAGCAATTCAGGCTTGTCACGAAATTTTAGATGGACTGACTTCGGTAGACAAAGTCGCGATCATCGATGCCCGTCAACGGCCTCATTTATTAACACCTTCTCCACTGACTGATACCGCAACTGCGAGACTGGAACTAGACACCATCGAGCAGCCTGATGGCCCCGCAAATCTTGTGCAGGCCTTGAATAAGGCATGTCAACTACTCACGCAGTCATACAGTCCCCGCAGAGATATTCTTGTTTTGACAGACAAGCAAAAATTATCCTGGGATTTTGTTAATGAGAAAGCCTGGAACCAGATGCTGCAAATTCGAAAAGCTGCTGCTGTGCCTATCAACATCTCGGCCATGGATGTTGGGACTCAGCAAATGCAGCTCTCCGAAAACTATCTTATTGAACAGTTGCAGGCTTCGCGGGAATTGATGGTAATTGATGCACCAGTCACTGTGACCTCTGCCGTGAAATATACCGGCCAGTTAGAAGAAACAACCTGCGAGGTGTTCTGGTCTGTTGATGGTCAGCAATTATCTCGCGAAACAGAAACAGTGCGATTACGAAACGGTGAGCAAGCTGTTGTTCAGTTTACAACACGTTTCACCGAAGCAGGCCCTCATATCATTACTGCTTCAGTGTCGCCAGACTCTTTGCCCGGGGATGACCTGTCGCAAATTAGTCTGCAAGTACTGGACAGCATCCCGGCTTTAATCGTCACCAGAGAAAAGGTGCCTGTTGAGGCAAATCAAACACCGGATCGGGATGCTGATTATTTTCTTCGGTTGGCATTTGGAGATCCGGATCAGGAAAAAGTATGGGTCGATTCATCTGTTGTCAGTTACGAACAATTGCAAAAGCAGAATTTGTCACAGACTCGTGTTCTGTTTCTTATCGCAACTGCTGAGTTAGCCTTTGATGTGGAAGACGAATCACGAGCACCATTTTGGGATCAACTGACAGACTTCCTCGTACAGGGAGGCACCGTTTTCTTCATACCCGATGGAGACATCACCCAGGAGGATTTACAGAAAATCACAAGTCAATGGAAAGAGCAGGAACAACTGGTTCTTCCTGCTCTGTTTGGTTCTCTGGTAAACACAAAAGACCAGGAGTCGGCTGAAATGTTTGACCTGTCTTCCTTCTCAGCCCCATGGCTTCAGCGATTCCGTGAATCAAAAACAAGTGATCTTGCAGATATCCTGGTGACTGAATACTGGAAAATGACTCCTGCTGAAGCACCAAAGAACAATAAAGCTGACTCAAACGAATCAACGAGCTTACTTTCAACGGTGACTACCGATGGTCGGCTGTTATCAAATGATCCTTTGTTTTTACGAAGATACGTTGGACGTGGTCAGGTTGTTGTCAGCGCGATTTCGTTTGATGGAATTGGAAACGATCTGATACGGCAGCGTGCTTTTGTCCCGTTTCTGCATGAATTGGTTATGGGCTTGTCGGAAACGTCTTCCAGCAGGAATGTTGAATTGAACCGTCCGTTAATCGTTCGTTCATTGCCGTGTCAACCATTGAAGATCAAAGTCACCGGCCCTGAAGACACTCTGCTTTATGCACAGAGAACAGGTTCTAAGAACCGAATTCAATGGACGCTTCCGCCACCCATGTTATCAGGGATTTACACATTTCAACCTGGTTGCACCGTTTTAAACCAAGCCAAGCAACAGGTTCCCCTCGAAATTCCGATGAGTGTTTTTGCACCTCGGAATGAGTCTAACCTGACACGACTCAATGAAGTTGATTGTGACGAATTAGAGAAAACTCATCAGCTTCACTGGCAAAAGAACTCANAACAAATGCTGGCATCAATTGCGGTTGCAAGTGGCGGAATAGAGATCTGGCCTCTGTTCTTACTGTTGTTTATCGCGATGTTGGTCATTGAATTACTAATGACCAAGCGGCTGGTACAAGGTGGGCACCATCAGATTGATATTGTACCGGACGCATCACCCACTGAATGACTCGGATTTCTTCTTTGGTCGCAGGTTCTTGTCTTTACGAAGTAATGATATCACTTTTGTCGAAGACAACTTCAATCAGTGTTGTTACTCCACGTTTGGATTTCGGATGATAGCCTTTGCGAAACTGCACCCGCCAAGTGATTTCGCCCTGCATTTTATCATAGGATGCTTCATCGCTTGGAAGGTAAAGTTCGACAGACTCACCGGGTGACAGTAACGTCTCTTCTTGAGTTCCAGCAAAGTTCCAGTCGCCCACCATTTCCAGATCGAACAACAGGTCTGTTTTATCCAGATTCCCTTTTTCGCTCGAAGGACATAAAAACTGATTTGATCGCAGAGCCATCTGTTTTTTTGAATCCACAATTCGGGTCAGCATCAGTTGGCGATCCAGCGGTGAGAATTTCTGGTCTTTTGATACATTCTCAAATTTCAACCAGAGTTTCATGGCTGGTTCGCTCGGGGGTCTGGTTATTGAAGGGTCTCCCGAGTAATGCACAAACTGAACAGGTTCGTAGATTACTTTTGTTGGTGTGACCAATAAATTACCAAATCGGCGAGTCTGGCCAATTTTCAATGTGTGGCCACGCGGAAGACCGACGGCTTCTGGTACAAGACGGTAGGCAATTTCGTCTTCTTTCATTGGTGGCTTAAGATCTGGCAAACTTTCCAGATCGTGAGGCTTTGCAGTAACAGCTTGTATTACCAGATAAATACAGACCAAAGTGATAGCGCTGGCATAACTGACTGCAAGTAGAAAAGTCTTTTTGGGTACAACTTCGCCACGAGATGTTTGGGGACGCGAAGAGACAGTTGGCTCGGGGATCTGTTCCGCAACTGACTGCTCGGTTACTGCATCGGTATTGTCGCTTGGCTCTTGAGTTGAACTTTCCAGATCACCTGAGACTTCTGTATGTTCTAAGGGTGTTTCTGTAACGGAGTCTTCTTCAGGATCTGATGGTAATGTTTCTTGGTCGTCGGTTGAGGATTCTTCGTTTGATGCATTGCTGGAATCTGCAACCGTTTCGTCGTCTCCCGAAGATAAAGCCGCTGCAAACTTTGCACTGCTGTCGTGCGTTTCGTTTGAAATCTCAGGGTCATCCATCCAGGCGGCATGAGATTGAGGTTCATCAGCAGGAGCTTCGTTTTCCTGCTCTTCTGCTGCTGGCACGGTTTCTGGTGTGGTTTCGGCGTTTGAATCCTGATTTTCTAGAACCGAAGAATCACCCGGTGATTTTTGATCATCCAAAAAACCGAAGTCAGGGTTGTCTTGTTCCGACATCTCGTATCTCTCTACCAGAATATATAAAACGGTCTCATTTGCGTGGTTTTTTGTATTTAGGGATTTCAAATATTGCGTAACCAGATTAATAGATCACACATATTACTACTCTAGACCAGCCCTATAATCAATCCCTAACTAAACTCGATAACAAGAATTATATTCGCTATCGATGGTGATGGAAAGGCTCGACAGTGGTCAGGATTTCCTATTTGAGGTTCCAGTTGTTACTGGAAAAAATCATGGTGAATGATCAAATAACTCAGACCAATTGATATTCGCTTCTTTTCTTGCATGATTCAGCAGTGAGTGAGAACCAAAAGGCATCGT
>JAESQE010000209.1 GCA_016765335.1 Planctomycetaceae bacterium | reverse complement strand
ATTAATTCAAAGGGAGCACAGACATTCCTGTCTGTTTTCGTTTGAGCCTGCCTTAAATACAAGGCAGGCAAGAATGTCTACCCTTCGCTCGCGATAAATTTTGAATTAATAGAGGTTCCCTTTTACACAGAACAAAGCCACCTGCCAACAAGAAAAGGCCACCCTTAAAATAAGGATGGCCTTTTGATCGTGACTAAAAAAACGATAGCTGTGATGAAATCAAATCGCTTCTTCGCCTGTTTCGCCTGTTCGGATACGAATGACATTTTCAATGTTGGAAACAAAGATTTTCCCGTCGCCGATATTTCCGGTCCGTGCAGCTTCTTGAATCACCTGAATTGCTTTGTCAGCAATATCATCACCGAGCACAATTTCCAGTTTCACTTTAGGCATGAAGTCAACAACATACTCTGCACCGCGGTATGTTTCTTTATGCCCTTTTTGACGACCAAAACCACGCACTTCTGCAACGGTCATACCTTCGATGCTGGCTGCGACCAACGCTGCTTTGACATCTTCCAATTTGAAGTGCCGAATGATTGCTTCGATTTTTTTCATGATAGAAATCCCAATCTGTATGGCTGAACTGTTATATGTATTTTTATATCAAACTCACAGGTTCCTTGCCAGAGCCGCCTCCCCAATTATTTTGAAGAGGACAGCTTTAGCTCGGCTTATCATCCAAATTAATTGGATTCGAGGTGCTGAAGGTAAGGATAAGCATGCATCCCATGCTCGGTGATATCCAAACCAAGAAGTTCTTCTTCCTCAGAAACTCGCAAGCCAATCGTATATTTAATGGCCAGGAAAATTAACAGAGAAGCTCCAAACGCCCAAACAAAGTAAGCCAGAACCCCAATCACCTGAACCTTCAACTGGGCAACCCCGCCACCGAAGAACAGCCCGTTAACTCCATCTTCTCCAATAAAGATCTTCTGAGCAAACAGCCCAGCTGAAAGCGTTCCCCATGCTCCACAAACACCATGCACAGAGATCGCACCGACCGGATCGTCAATTTTCATCTTATCGAACATCACAACCGAGAACACACAAATCACTCCACCAATCAAACCAATAACCAGTGCAGACAGCGGGCTGACATTGTAACAAGGAGCCGTAATGGAAACCAAACCTGCCAACACTCCGTTGAGTGCCAAACTGACATCAGGTTTCCCGAACATAACCCAACCAGTAATCAAAGCAGCGACACAGCCACCGACTGCAGAAAGGTTTGTTGTCAATGCAACTCGTGCGAAGTTACCACCATCCAAAGAAGTTGTGGAACCAGCATTAAACCCGAACCAACCGAGCCAAAGGATGAACACGCCCAAGGCAGCCAAAGGCATTGAATGTCCCATAATAGGAGTCACAGAACCATCGGCATTGAATTTTCCTTTTCGTGCACCAATCACAATTGCACCAGCCAAAGCAGCCCATCCACCAACGGAGTGCACTACGGTTGAACCAGCGAAATCGATGAAGCCCATATTTCCTAACCATCCACCAGCATGAACATCACTTCCGTAGAAAAGGTTACCCCAAGACCATGAACCTGCAATCGGATAAACGATCACTGTAATTGCAACAGTATAAACTAAGTAAGAGACAAACTTGGTTCGCTCAGCCATGGCACCAGAAACGATGGTTGCAGCTGTTGCAGCAAAAACCGTCTGGAAAAGCAAGAACGCAAAAGTCCAGTTATCAGGATTCCCATCAGCATCCAGACCGCTGACAAAGAAATCTCCCCAGCCAATCCAGCCATTGCTGGTCATTCCAAACATGAGGCCAAAACCAATGGCCCAAAACGAAATCGACCCAATACTGAAGTCCATCAGGTTCTTCATGATAATGTTGATTGCATTCTTGGAACGAGTGAAACCCGCTTCCACCAACGCAAATCCAGCCTGCATAAAGAACACCAAAAAGGCAGCAATACAGGTCCAAAGTAAACCGACTTCACTGATAATAGTCCCAATCGATGTGTTGACCGGATCGAGAGTCAACTCTTCTTCTGCTTCTTCAGTTTCTACTTCCTCAGTAGTAACCTCTTCTGTTTGAGGAGCTTCTTCTGTTGACTCGTCCGCAAAGGCAGACTGGGAGACAAACGCCCAACTTACAAGCAGAAGAAATATGAGTCCTCCCTTTCTCATAAAAGACATGTCACTGAGCACTGATAACATTCCTAATTTCATCGATTCACTCTCTTCCCGTTTAGATTCTGTCTTATAGAAGACATCAATAGCCACAATCGCTATCACTACTGTGTATCCAATAAAAATTCCGCCTGCTGAAACTTACCAGCAGATCATTTCCTGACCCAAATTTAAAATTAACTGCTGTGTGATAACGCGATATGAAATTAACATTTTTATCCCTTGGATAAATCTCACTGACAATTGTTCTTACTCAACAATGACTCACTCAAAGAGCTTGTTCAGGAATCAGGCAATAATGACTTCAAATGCCTCTCAATCTCATTAATTCCCGAACTGACTCACCTGGAATTAGCGAATTACGCAATTGCTGCGCCGTTTCTGCAAATGCTGGAAATTTTCTTGAAAAACCACATAAAACCCCTTAACAAAGCGAAATCAGGGTTCATAAAAGAATCCTTATTTCAAAGCACCTGCTCAATCTCTATGCGATCTGCAACAAAACCGGGCGAATCGAGTGAAAAGCCAGCCTCAGCCCAATCGCTCCGAAAAGTCGTCTGGCAACAAAATGGCATTTCGAGCTATATTCCCGGCAATGCGTCCCTGACTCATTAAATAGCATCTATCAACTTTCCAGTAATCGAGAACTCATGAGCCAAAAACAACCTGCAAATGTTGGTGACATCTACATTGACCATCACGTCACCGGAGAAAGGCTCGGCAAGTCCTTCATGGAAGATATCAGGTCCAAACTGTTCAAAGAGTGGATCGGTACAGGGAAAAAGATTCTCGATTTAGGTGGTCGCGATGGCACACTCACTCGTCATTTTGTCGAGGGTAACCAAACAGTCATCGGAGATATCGATACCGAAGCGATGGCTCGTGCCAGGCAGAACTACGGCGTAGAAACAGCAGAAGTTAATCTGAATGAAGCTTTGCCGTTTGAAGACGAATCGTTTGACGTGATTGTCCTGGCGGAAGTTCTTGAACATCTGCCTTACCCCAAAGTGACCTTCGGCGAGATTCAACGCATCTTGCGACCGGGCGGCATGCTCGTGGGTAGCATCCCGCTGGCCTACCACATTAAAGATCGCTGGCAAGTTGTGCGCGGCCGAAAACTTTGGGTCAACAACGATCCCACTCACGTGCAATTTTTCAAGTACGAAGAATTACTCAACTTCTTTGAAAACTATCTCGACGTCGAAGATGTCGTCTCCATCAAAGGCGGACAAAAAGCAAAATGGTTCCCCAAACTCTTCGCCCGAGACGTCGCCTTCCGCTGTAGCAAAGCCGCGTGACAAAATAGCCACAGAGCACTCAGAGGGCACCGAGAAAAAGTAAAGGGCACCGCTTAGCTGCGAAAAAACATGAATATTCCAGAAAGCATGAAAACCGAACTTTCGGCATGGAACGATGGTAAGGGTATCGATTTAGAGTCGTGGGTAGGGTGCGCAGGAAACTTTTCGCTTGCAGTGGGGTATTCAAGTATATTTTGGCCTGAGTTCGTTGAATTCGATGGTCTTCTTCTCAGAAAAGGATTTTCGGAAAATTCATTACGCGAATGGAGAAGCCAGCCAGGGTGTACCAGAAAATCAATTCAATGGGTGATGAATCATCTGCATATTGCAGACATACAGCATTATGGATGCGATGATATATCCAAAGATAAAATAAAAATACTAGGCCGGGTATTAAAAGAAATCTATGAGGCAAAACTCAAACAGCAATTTCCGGAACAACCGTGCGTTGTCGAGTTTTATGAGCCAGAGGATGAAGATGATTTATTAGAATATCAATTATCTTTTTGGCAAGCAGAGCACGGAGAATGCACTACTGCTCAGTAGAGCATGCTGCTCTTCGCTTATCAAACCTCACCTGCCAACCGAAGGTCGACTGTTTATGTTGTTGAAACTTCACCGATACAGGTTGTTATTTTTACTGGCCATCATTTGCTGTACCCCGCAGTCTCATTGCCTGGCAGGTGATTCTCATCCGACAAAAAAGGAGTTAGAACAAGCACACCAGCAACTCCAGAAAGATTCCCAATCAGTCCAGGGAAAATTCTGGGTTTATCGTGTTGAAAAAGTTCATCCTGATATTTTTGACAAGCATCCCACGGAACTTGGGATGCCACTTATTCGTGAAGGATACTTGTGGCGAAGCAAAGATCGGTTTCGGGCAGATTTCAATAGCTCCCGCCTGACCATAGGAGGCGATCCTGATTATTCGTTAGCTAAAGACAACCAGCGGGTATTTGAATTCAGCACTGCCCCGGGTGATGTTGTTGATTCCTTGCTGATCTATGATCTCAACACAGAAGAGGCCAAAGCTCCCTTAAGCTTTATTGACTCTTCGTTTCTGCACCCTCTCGATTCACTCTGGAGTAGCAGTGGTGTCCCCTACACAGACATGCTTCAAGAATCCGGCTCCAAAATCATTCAGGATAGTTCTCATCCTGATGGCAAAAAGCTCTCACTTCTCATCCCGACTCACGACGCCAATCCCCTCGAAGTTATTCTAGCTTCAAACTCGCCGCATCCAATCATTAGGGTTGTGGCCAAACCCAAAAAAGGAATGAGATTCGAAAGGCGTATCGATTTCGTAACAGTTGACGGACAGACTCTGCCCTCGCGTATCACAGACCTTTCCTCCATGCCCGGCAGCGAATACACGAAGGTCGTTCTGTTTGAACTGGAACCGCTAGCTGAGCATTCACCAATCGATACTGATTTCGAGTTTCATTCCTTCAAAGACATGAGCGGCAACTACTTCGTCAATTACACCAAAGAGCCGGATGGATGGCTCACCCAGAAATCCAATTTAATACAAAGCAAGCTCACCGCGATATCAAAATCTCCAGGCGGTTTCCAAGCCTACCTCCCCTGGATAGGTATTTTTATTACCTGCATATTTTTCGTCTGGTTTGTTTTTATCAGGAAGAAAGAATAACCAGTCGCAGGCTAACACCACTCCCATTCTTTGCGTCTTTGTGCGAGAACATTTATTCGGGACAATTCTTCTCATCGAGATAATTTGCCACCAGAGATGATCCCAAATGTCTATCGAGCTGGGTCTCGACCCAGCCTACAAAATTTATCCGTGAAAATCCGTGCTTATCCGTGGCTAAATTTCCTATTCAACAATCATCTCCCCATTCATCATCAGCAGGTTTTTTCACTTAACTCTGCCTGACCAATAATCAGGACGACGGCGATGATGTGCAATTGCTAAAACTTGAACATTGCCTGAAGTTTCACGATACAAAACTGTAAAAGGAAACTTCTTCATAACCTGCTGCCGAATATCAGGAGATTGCACTATTACATACCTGTGCGGAGCTTTGCAAACATCAACAAGCGTTTGCTCAAACTCAACGAGATAGGTAGCCCCCAGGCCAGCTCGTTTTGATTCATAATAAGCCACCAGTTCCANGTGCTCCGCTTCGGCGGCAGGATGAAAGCTATACATCACCGAAGTAAAGCCTGTGCTTTTTTGCGAACTTCTTCAGCGGAAACGGGTTGAACAATCCCTTCATCCAACTCTTTGGCTCTGTTGAGGGCTTCCCGAATCCACTCATGCTCTACTTCTTCCCCTGACGGAGAATCAAGACTAAGCAACAACTTCTGTGCCAACGTTGCTCGTTCGCTTTGGGACAAATGAAGAGCCTCTTGCTCGATTTGCTCAAGATTCATAATTACAGTTCCCCAATTTAATTGATTACTTCCGCCAGAGACATTGTCGCTTCCATATTACTCGCAAGCAGCTCAAACCTCAAGAAATATCTTCCAGCAGAATCACAAAACCACGAATGGGCACAGATGAAACACGGATGGATCCAACTATTTATCCGTGAAAATCCGTGCTTATCCGTGGCTAAATTTCCTATTCAACAATCATCTCTTCATTCATCACGAGACTGCCCTACGGTACTTTAGTGATGTTGACTGTCATTACACTAGAATTAGTCTATCATCGTAATGGTCAACGAGTTATCTCTCGCATTTGCAGGGCAAGGGTTTCTGTTATACAAACTCCTGGAGGTCAAAGTGAATTTCCCATTTTATTTTCCATTTTTGTTGACATTCTATGCACTGATTTTCTTGTTTTTATTCTGGTGGGCTCGCAAACTGCACAGAATACTTTCTGCCCAGAATAGTACCGTAAAAACTCCTACGCACATAACAGTGATCATTTCTGTGGCAGGCATTCTCATCAGTATCTGCCTATTTCTGCCACTCTGTAATTTGATAATGGATCTCTCCAAAATGCCGCCGGCTGTTCATCAAAACATGCCACAACCACCGCCGCCATTAATACCCCCCAAGCATCATCCTGCTGATGATATAAAAAAGGATATTCCTTTACCAAAACAGATCAAAGCAAGTGATGTGGGTTAATAATCCTCAGGCATCTTTTTTGAAATCTAAGGCATCATTGCAATTTCAACATCCAACAACAGCAGGCGGATGGGCATAGATGAAACACGGATGGTTCTAACTATTTATCCGTGAAAATCCGTGCTTATCCGTGGCTAAATTTCCTATTCAACAATCATCTCCCCATTCATCACCAGCCAGTGACCGGGGAAGGTGCACAAAAACGGGTAGCGGCCCGGTTTTTTCGGTGCTCGGAAATAGATTGTGAATTCATCGCCGGGGTAAACGATGTTCGAATACACAATCACCTCTTCAGATTCCGGCACGTACTGCTTCAAAATGGCATCGGGATCTGCAACAAGATGATTCGACATTTCTCCGACCGTTCGAAGTGCTCCCGGTTGTACGAGTACCCAATTGTGAGGCACAACATCGGGGTTCATCAAAGTGAATTCAATCGCCTCCCCCGCTTTGACGCGAACCGACTTGGTTTGAAACGAGAGGTTAGTTCCCGTTTTGATCGTGATATTCTTCGTCCCGCCCATACGTTTGGACCACGGGTTCGGTGTCACTTTTGTTGTGCGATTTAAGTCTGCCAAAATCGGATGAGGCAGAATCATTTTCTCTTCCGCTTGATAGCCCGGGAATTTCGTGAACGGCTTATCCAAAGCATGCACCGTCAAAAACAGATCTCTGGAAACTCCTTTTGCAGCAGCAACATACAGATGAAGTTGATTCACTGGTTGAATCTCTGGAATTTCCAGAAACAGTTGTCGCCCGCTTGCCAAAACATGTGCAGAACGGATTTTCAAAACGTCGTGTCCACGCATTCCCATGTGCTTGGTTGAAAATTCCGGCGAACCGTGTCCGCCGCCATACCGATAATTCCAGCACTGGGCAAAATGCGATTGGGCATCACTTGCCGAAGCAGCATCCAGGTTTTGCGAGAACGTGAGCAACACACCATTTTCGTGCACATGAAACGCAACCGGTTGCTGAACTTTGTCGCCGGTGTAACGCACTCGATCAAAATGACCATCATCGGGAGTATAAGATCCACAGCCAGCCATGCCGCTGATGTAAAGCTGCCCATCATGCGGATTAAATCGTCCGCGATGCGCACCAGATCGAAACTCTCCAGGCATAGGCACAACGGCTCCTGCAATTGCCCAGCGACTTCATCCTGCAAAAGCAAAAAGTGCTTGCCTGCTCCGAATGAGGTATGAATCATATTATTGTGATTCGGCCCGGAAAGATTCCCCCAACCATTCTCAGGAATTTGAACCTGCCCGCCGCTGGAATTATCCAAACCACGAGGCAAGTAAACCAAAGGCAAATCCGGTGCACGATCATCACGTGGCCCGCCAAAACCAAAATACGGCGGCTGATGCCCACCGATAGGAAAATTTTTCGCCCACTGATTCACAGAATTATCTAAACGAAATGCACAAATCATTGAAGATGGCGTCCAAGTTCCTTCCGAACAGGGAACCGTCACCGTGCCTTGGGAGGTCAGACCGATTCCATCGGGATTACGAAATCCGGTCGCTAAAACTTCCATCTCTTTCCCATCACGAGAAATCCTGATAATTCCCTGATTCCCCGAAGCAGTATAAAACCGTCCTTGAGCATCCCGCTGCAATCCGCAGATATAATCATGCCCGCCAGGAGAGGTTGCATACACAGAAGAAAAACATTCGTAGAAATCAGCTTCTCCATCGCCATTGCGATCATGCAAACGCGTAATTTGATCGCGACCTAAAACAAACATCCCTTCGTCATCGATCACCATTCCTAACGGTTGATGCAAACCGGATGCAAAGCGTTTCCATCGAGCAGTTTTCGACGGATAAGCATAATCAGTCACCTGCCAGACATCCCCCGTCATGGTGCAGACGTACGCAATATTTTTCTTCGTATCAAAGGCATGCCCACCTGCAAACACAAGAGCATTCCAGCGATTATCGAACGGTAGTTTGATGTGATCCACCGCATACGGCGCACCGTTACCATGTTCGATTTCGGTCTCAATGACTTCAGGCCATTGCCTATGAGANTCTGCAACCAAATCTATTAACGGATGCTCTGCACGCGGCCCAACAATCCGTTGAAACTTCCCGTCCTCTACCCAGGGGCTATCCAAGAATTCGGTGTCGCCAAGTCGATACGCAAAAATCACACGAGCACCGTGACGATAATATCCATGATAAACAAAAGGCTGATCCGGCTTCGCTGCTTTTGGGCTTTCAAGCACAGCTCCTTTAACCTTCAAGCCAGCCATGAAACCATGCCTCACTGAAGAAAATTCTAAAAAGCCATCTTTCCAAATCGTTTCGTATGCAAGAGTTTCAGGATTAAAACAGGCAGCCATCTCGCCTTGTTCGCCAAACCGCACGCAAACTCCTTTTGAAACGGTCTTACCTGAATTTCGAAACACTCCGGCTTGAAGCGATCCAACATCAGTCCGATTCCAACGATCATCTGTCCAAACCGCTTCGTTCTGGTTCCCCCAATGCCCTTGCTGCCCGCCATCCAAACCAGGAAACTCCTGCACCAGATGTGCCCGAGGAGTTTGAGCCAGNAAGTGACGTGCTTGCTTGGTATAAAAATCATAGATTCGATCTCGATTCACATTTTCCTGCCAACCGGGAGATTCCTGCACGTCCAACGGTTTGAGATCATACGTAAATTTTGTTGCCCCATGCACATGCACCATCGCATGAGCCAGCAACGACTCGACCGCTTCAACCCGGATCTCTTTTTCATGCCCTAACTGCGAAAGAAAGCGAATTAAATCTCGACGTTCTGAAACCGACATCGCTTTCATCACATTCTCAGGCATTAACGTGCCCGCTTCTTTTCGGAACTCGATATCATCTTTCAGAATACGAGTCACTTTTCCTGTTGAGGCATCTTTCAGGCTCAATGCCTGATCATCTTCGCTGTGATGGTATCCTTTGAGAGTCAGCCCGTCTGCTGTAAGAACCTGATGCGTCACAAACTCCGGTTTCACTTCTCGCTTGGGCCAAAAGACCGATTCAATAATCTGTTCAACGGTTCGGTCTTTGCCAATTTTCGTCAAAGCTGGCCCAACAGTTCCTCCCTGCTTACCTACTTGATGACAAGACAAACAAGCATATTTCATGGAACTGAAAACCATCACCCCTCGGATCGCATTCCCTTGCTTCAACGAATCAGTTGCAACTTTTTTTACAAAACCCGCAGAGTAATCCGCAGGATGCTCAAGCAAGCTCGTTTGCTTGGCGGGTTTTTGATCAACAGCTGTCCCGGGAAACGTCTTATATTCCGGCTTCTTCGAAGCAGGCTTTCCAGAGAGCTGTTCTTTGAGCCAGGCCAAGCCGTTCAAATTGTCCTGCAAACGTTTTTCTGCATCTTCCTGGGTATGATTCAAAATCCCAATCGGTCCGGTATATCCGCTGTTTTGAATGAGACTCAGTAATTCCAGATCAAGATTGCCAGCTCCAAGTGGCAGAATTTTCTTGCCTGCCTGATCTCCTGCTGCAACCATTCCGTTCAGGTTCAGTGCATCCAAATACGGAAGCATCGTCTGCAACAATTCTTCGAATCGTTCTAAATGCTCGTGCCCGTGATGCAAGTTGTAAACAATCCCCACGTTTTGCATTTTAAGAGCTTTGATAATCGCAATCTGATTTTCCGGCTCACCAAACCAGCCCCCATGATTATACAATTCCACTCGACAATTAATCCGAGCAGCTGCCTCGGCAATCGGGCGAATTCTTGCGACCTCAGCTGCGATGCGTGCCTGCTGTTCTTCGGGAGTCTTTGTAGCTGCCCCTCCGCCGGAAATCCACAATTGAGGAGTAATTTTGTGCTTTTCGAATAAGGACAGCATGTGTTTCGCACTCGGATTGAGCGCTCCCGGAAACCACCAGGCAGTCATTTCGATCCCCTGTTTTTTACAGGCGAGAATTTCTTCTTCAAAATGAGGAACGTGCTTGGCTCGATAATCGTATGCAAACTTTCGTATTCCCAGTTTTTTCAGCATGATCGCTCGCTGCTCGGAAGTACGGTCTCGATCATCAAACGGGACAATGCACCATGCAACCAGGTTTTCCTGACGAAGAACAGATTTGGAATCTTCGGCCTGTAATGTTTGCTCACCCCCACAGAAAATCCCACTCAACAGCATCACGAGCAATAAAATATTCCAACGAACATTAAGAATCATTAAATCCAACTTTCCACAATCGGGCACTTATACCAATGAATGCAGCGAAGCCAATTCCTTCACATGCGAAGCTCAGCATACATCACGTAATCGTGTTGATTCAAGTAACTCAAGCCGATTGCTCTTCTGAAACGGAGTCCCAATAATTATGATCAACATCTAAATCAACAATATCTGGATTGTAGATCGCGAAAAATGCCATCCCGGCAATACACCGCTCGAATCTACTCTCAACTACAATACTGAAAGTAAACCATGAAAATTGTCGGCGTACAGATGGATATCNCACTGGGCGAAGTGGAAGAAAATCTCCAGCGTATCATTGAAAAGCTGCATGCTGCTGCCCAACAACAGGGGGAACTCGTCATTTTTCCCGAATGCGCACTGACGGGCTACTGTTTCGATTCGCGTGAAGAAGCAATGAAATATGCAGAACTGGAAAACGGCCCCGCAAAACAACAATTGATCGCTGTTTGCCAGAAACTGAAGCTGCATTGTATTGTCGGATATCTTGAAAAATCTGGCGACCAATTTTTTAATGCCGCTGCTCTTCTTGGCCCCGACGGAGTGGTTGGAAATTACCGAAAAGTTCATTTGCCATTTCTAGGCGTTGACCGATTCACTGATTACGGCGACCGTCCCTTTGCCACCCAGCAAGCTCAAGGCGTCAACATTGGCATGAATATCTGCTACGACTCTGCGTTCCCGGAAGCCTCGCGAGCATTGGCACTAGCAGGTGCAGATTTGATTGCGCTACCCACAAACTGGCCACCCGGAGCCGAGTGCATGACTCCCGGCGCAATCTGCACCCGAGCGATGGAAAACAAATTGTACTACGCAGCAATCAACCGCGTTGGCACCGAACGAGGAGTCAAATTCATCGGACGCAGCTGCATCTGCGATCCCAACGGTCAGGTTCTCGTCTCTGCACCTGCTGATGAAGAAGTCTTGCTAATTACAGAAATCGATGTTGAACTCGCTCGTCAAAAACGAATCATCCGCCAAAAAGACGTCCACGAAATTGACCGACTCGCAGACAGGCGACCACAGTTTTACACACCGATAACAGAACCACACAGCCTGAAAACACCTCGCCAAAGACATACGAAGTAGGAATTAGGCGTTGGGCATTAGGAATACAAGGGAACCTCTAACAATTGGTTCTCCCCCTTGCGAAGGAGGAGTTAGAGGGGGTTTCAAATTCCCTCATTCCCAAAGCTCCTGCCTGGGAATGTACGCATCGGAAGCTCTGCTTCACGAGATACCAAAACCTTCAACGCGAAACGAGCGAGTGGCGAGTGTTCATTTTTATAGGAGGGAATTGCGGATGCGTATTCCAACATTTTACCATGGTGCCGTTTTAGAGAATTGCTCAGAATCCCAATGACAATGAAGCAACGGACACTCAACGCACCTAAGCGGCGGGTGGCTGGGGTGCGGATGAAAACTTAAGAAAATCACAGCACGCCCATGCAAAATCAAAAGGAAAAACAGAAACTGGTTCTAGCCCCAGAAGAGTTGAGATAAGAACTCACTCGCTGGCGATTCGGGCTGGTATCAGAAGTGAATAGATTCAGGGGTTTCTGGCAAGCAATGAAACCTTATGAATTGCCTCGGGTGCCTACGGCACTCACGCGACCCTGAACGGGATCGTATGAGCTACCCGGTGCATCCATTTCCTCGTTAATCCTGTCTGACTCCTCTTTGAATAAGGGGGAGAACTTTGCTGGGATACTTTTGTTTTTTTATCCGTGAAAATCCGTGTTGATCCGTGGCTAAAAAACTCTTTTATCTCGGTGATCTCTGTGGCTTATTATCTTCGAGGCTTCGTGGCTCCACTTACTTTTTCTTTTGCTGAAACAACCAGTCCCAGTGAGCTGGAGTGTTGTAGGCGGGTTTCCAGGATGCGTGGCCGACGGGGAATTCTGTGAGCTTGGCGTTGCCTCCTGCGGAATTGATCGCTGCGATCATGTCTCGCGAACGCTTGGGGATGACGACGGTATCTTTGGATCCGTGGAATACCCAAACGGGGACATCCAGGAACTGTTTGGCCTGTGCGGTATCGCCGCCTCCACAAACCGGCATTGCAGCTGCGAAGTAATTCGGCATGCGTTGCACAATGTCCCAAACGCCGAATCCGCCCATGGATAACCCGGTGGCGTAAATTCGATTTTTGTCGACAGGCAGGTTTTTTGCTGTCGATTTTAACAGCCCAATCGATAAGCTCATTTGCCCGGATGGTTTTTCTGGCATCGTGTGTGAAGGTAGCGCCCAGGGAGTATCGACCCATTGTTCTTTGAGGGCACATTGCGGGGCGATCACAATCGCATCGAGCTGGTTGGCTTTCAGGTAAGCGTGTAGCGGCAACAATCCCCATTGCAAAACCTTGACATTATCAGTGCCACGCTCGCCTGCTCCGTGAAAAAATATGACGAGCGGATACTTCTTTTTAGGGTCCATATTCTTTGGAATGTACTGCCGGTAAGGAATGGTCTTGCCGTTTTTCGCGTGGAACGTTTTGGCTTCGTAAACGTCGGTGCCATCTTGTGCAAAGAGATAACCAGTGGGGGAAACGAATAACAGGGCAAGCAGCAAAGCATAAGATTTCACGGCGACTCCAGTTGCAAGTAAGGTTTCGGTTGCAGGAAATTGTAGATCAATGACGATACCATTAGTGTACCGAAACGCGATGTTTCTGCAAAACCATTGCCTGTTCATTCCGGTTTTTGTATCCAACGTGGATGCTGGAATCTGATTTGGATCATCAAAATCAAGTGAAAAGAGGGATGATTCGGATTACAATCGATTGCCTGGCTGTGATAGAATTGTGACGAAGCAAAAATCAATATCGAAGCTGTGTAAGTAGAAAACAGATCTGTCCCGCCAACATCCACGTGAATGAGATCCCTCGACATGTTGACAATACTAGGCAATCGACCAACTGGTTCAAAATTTTGTGATGGCCTTTCGCGTCGCAACTTTCTTCAAATTGGAGGCTTGGGACTAACGGGGCTGGGGTTGCCGC
>JAESQE010000208.1 GCA_016765335.1 Planctomycetaceae bacterium | reverse complement strand
GTTCAGGGTTGTCTGTGTTGCGCAGCAACCCGAGGAATTAACCAAGAATTTTCCCCTCTCACCCGGTTTACTTCTGGGAAATTGCAGTGCCGCCTGACAATACTGCAATAAGTACGCAGCTTCAAAACCTGAGGCCGTAATCCCTTAACTGGTTTTATATCTCACAATCGATAAGAAACGCTGACTGCCGGGATTACGTTCATCGGCAATGGTGGCATAACCGGAATCCTGGCTTTGACGCGATACTGAACACGTCCGCCCAGTTGATACATCAATAACTGCTGCATTCTCAATTTTTGATTGGCTAGTACCCTCTACTAATAAACACAATCAGCAGTACCGGTGCAACTCGCAAAGTGAGTTTCTCGGGTCACGCCCCACCCAATACGATAACAGGCGCAACCGCAAACACCGACAATGCCTATCGTCACCGGTCGATAACGGCACATCACGAACGGTCGGCATGATTGCTGTCACTGCCGACTCTCAGGCGTATTCATGCAATGTCCAAGCAAGAAGATTCAGGGATCTTTGCTACAGGACGATACTTCAATTGTGAAACCATAGAAATAAAATTAAGAGTCATTGATGACACAATTTCACAAGTTAGTCGTCCTCATATAATAGGACATTAAGAAAATTATTACTGTAATCAGATGATGCGATCCTGTGAAATAAATGACTTTGGGAATCATGATGATTGATTCCCGCAAACCATTCGTAAGGCACAATCTTCACCATGGCTAGTACAATTAATAAACCGCCGACAAAACGCCGAAGACTTTCTTCTTCTGCGGTCCAAAATCCGCTCGAAACTTACCTGCGGGAAATCAACGAGACTGCGTTACTAAATGCTGATGAAGAAAAAGAGTTGGCAAACGAAATTGCGCTAGGCAACGTTGCTGCTCGCGACCGAATGGTGCGAGCGAACTTACGGCTGGTCGTAAATATTGCACGTGGCTACAGTGGAAAAGGTCTCCCTTTACAAGACCTCATTGAAGAAGGAAACCTTGGGCTGCTTCGGGCTGTTGAAGGTTTCGATCCAACAATGAATACTCGGTTCAGCACTTACGCAAGTTACTGGATCAAACAGTCAATCAAACGGTCGCTTGTCAACTGTGCTAAGACAATTCGCATACCAGCTTACATGGTCGAAGTACTTTCCAAATGGCGAAAAGCGACTGCGAAATTGTCGGATTTATTAAACAGAACGCCAACAGCAGAGGAAGTTGCTGCCGAACTTGGCCTACCGAAAAAGAAACTGGCTATCGTCAAAGAAGCGATCCAGTTATACAACTCAACTCCCCAAACAGATGATGACGAAAGCGGCTGGTCTCTGGGAGAGATGGTCGCAGATGTGAAGTCACCTGGGCCGGATGAAATACTCCTTAACAGTGACAATCTTAACCATGTTTACAAAATGCTTGATAATATGGACGTGAGGGAAGCCTCAATTTTGAGGATGAGATTTGGGCTTGGCGAAGAAGAACCTAGAACATTAAAAGAAATCGGTGAGACTCTTGGGCTGACTCGCGAACGAGTCCGTCAGATCGAACAAGATGCTCTCAAAAGGCTCAACAAAGGATTGATGGGCGTATAGATACAATTGCAGGCACTCTCTTGATCCCAGGGTCTACGTGGGATTTACCCCTGAAGGTTTGGAACCTTCAGGGGTTTTTTCATTTTTCAGTTTTTTTCATTTTTAATTGTGTGCTGATACGCATTCGCATGTTTGTTCGCGCGTTGGATGTTTCTTGATCCCTTGGCAGTACAAGGCTAGGATCAATTACGCAGCGCAGGTTTTAATCGAGTTTGGTTTTACTCTCTACAGATTGATATAAAATATCACCGGTACAATTTTTATGCTTGGACTTCAATATAACACTTTGGTCGTGTTGCTGGGGACTGCGTTGGTCGGTGCGACATGCGGACTGATCGGTACCTTTGCAGTGTTGCGTCGCAGAGCATTAACCGGAGACGCATTGGCTCACGCTGCGCTTCCTGGAGTTTGTATCGGCTACATTATTGCGGGCGGACAGAGTTTGCCAATTCAGTTTCTGGGGGCATTTGTTACCGGTTTAATTGCAGTCTGGTTGATTCAGGTTCTCCCACGAATTTCTAAAACGAGTTCTGAAACAGCAGTCGCAGGGGTGCTCAGCGTATTCTTTGGTGGCGGTATTGTTTTGAGTACGATGATTCAAAAGAGCGAAAAGTTTGGAGGACGTGCTCAGTTCGATGCTTTTCTGTTTGGCTCCCCCGCAACGTTACTGATTAACGATGTCTATCTCATTGCAATAGTTTGCCTGGCTGCAATCAGTTTGATTGTTGCGACTTATCGCTTCAGCATTGGTATTACATTCGATTCAGATTTCCTGGAAGTGCAAGGGCTTCCCACTCAACGCATCGACTGGATGCATTTATGCCTCTTGGCTGCAACAGTTGTCGTTGGCTTGCCAACTATCGGCGCAGTAATGATTGTAGCTTTGTTGATCACTCCTGCGGTCACTGCTCGTTTCTGGTCTGATCGTTTTTCAAAAATTCTAATGACAGCCTCTCTGCTTGGAGCAATCGCTTCTGCGACAGGAGCTTACATCTCCTCACTTCATGAGAACGTTCCTGCGGGAGCAGCAGCTGTCCTGTGTTGCACATTGTTCTACATCATCAGCCTGGTTTTGGTCACATTCATCAGCAGCTTGAAACTAGCCAGGCAGGCATGAACTACACGGGGCAAGATTGAATGGGAACTTGCAATAGAACGTCGTGCAGGTGTTCGTTAAAGGGCGTCTTCTTGAATGACCGTTACCNGAGTAGAAAAAGTCATCGGCCCCGTTTACACACTTGGAATGGAAGCGTTTAGCTTGTCCGAGCATTTGTCTTTTCTTAGATCGGACATATCGATGTGCCGGGTGAAGCGGGAAAGTAAACTGTGATCGTGTGTCACCATCACCAGTGTTGCGTCACTCAACTCGATAGCCTGGAATAGAAAGTCTAGAGTCAGCGATGCTGTTTGAGGATCTAGATTTCCGGTAGGTTCATCTGCAAGTATCAAACGCGGCTTTTGGAAAATAGCCCGGCCAATGGCAGTCCTTTGGCGTTCACCTTGTGAGAGTTGATTCGGGTATCGATCAAGCAAAGACTGCAATTGCAATTGGCTGGCAATCGTTTCAACACGATCACGAATATTCTCTGGCGTAATACGGGGCGACAAAAAAACGGACAACGAAATATTATCTCGAACCGTCAAATATTCGATCAGTCGAAAGTCCTGAAAGACAATTCCAATCTGCTGGAGTCGCAGGTCTTCTCGCTCGCCTTCGTTCATTGAGCAGAGCTGATGCTCAAGAACTTTCTGGATTCCCTGCTTGGAAGTCTTGTATCCTGAGATCAAAGAAAGGAGTGTCGTTTTCCCCGAACCGCTTGGCCCGGTGATCGCGACTTTTTCTCCCTGAACTATTTTCAGATCATCAACAACCAGTTCAAATTGGCCATCTGAAGTGCGGTAAGTCACATCTTCAAAATGAATCAGGCATTCTGCACCGTTTCGGTTTTGTGCCTGTGGAGTATTCATCTGTGGGGTATTCATCTGGGGAGTATTCATCAGGTCTTGTTTTAGCAAACGATGTCGTTAATGAGGAAAGGAGCCTTATTGCACCGCGATGGCTGTTGCGGTTGCGTAAAGTTTGCAGTGTGAAATTGATATCAGAATTTGGGAAATGCCCAGGTTTTCTGCAAACTGAGCAGTAGCACCAGATAGTTCGATAACAGGCCGTCCACTTGGCTGAGAGACGACTTCGATTTCAACCCAGTGAATTCCTTTGACAAATCCGGTGCCAAAACTTTTCATGACTGCTTCTTTGGCAGCCCAGCGACCAGCATAATGTTGAGTAAAGTTCTTCTTCGAACTGCAATACAAAATTTCTGCAGGAGTATATGTTCGATTCAAAAACGCATCGCCATGTCGGTCCACCATTGAGGCGATGCGTTCGGTTTCGGTGATGTCCGTGCCTAACCCAAATATCTGCATGCTGACTTATTCCTGCACAACTTTCTCGGCTGGCTTCGCTTCTGTATCGTCATCGCTTGTTGCAACTTCTTCCTCATCGGATTCCTCACTGTCTTGATCAACAGTTTCTTCGTCCTCTTCTTCAGAATCCTCAACACCACACCAGGCTTTCAGAATGTTGATGTCTTCGTCAGTGAGCACAGCTTCCGGGTGCAAGGGAAGATAAAACCAAAGAGGCATCTCTTTCGATTCGATGGCATCCCAGCAGACGTCCAGAAACATCTCAGGCGTATCCTCTTCATCGGCATAGTCATCGGTCCAAGTAGAGAAATTCAATACGTCGCGACCCTCGTGCACATCACTGGCGATAAGAATCGAACCTGGCGAGATATAACTGTACCATAGCCATTTTGTCTCATTCGAGTGGCAATCATAACAGGCTCGCTTGAGAATAGATTTTACATTATCTGGAGCAATGATATCCGCAACAACTTCCGGATTTGTGCGATCAACAGGATAAAGCTGTGCAGCCAGGAAGAGGACCACAATTACGATCAAAATTTTACGACCGAATGATGTTTTCTTTTTGACGGCTCTGTCTGAATTGTCAGGCGTTGTTTTGCTCATGGGATTGTTCCTGCGAGAAAGATAGCGGGGGGGCGGGGCATGTAAGCAAACCAATAACCACTTAACCGAATTCAGAACAGTTAACCCGGTTAACTTGTTCGTGCATCGTCAGTTTGTCAGTCTGCTTGGTGGGGTATCAATTAATCTCAACTCATACGGACACACCTGTGTTGCCAAAAGTCGTAAATATGCTTCCAAATACATCATGTCCTACCTCTTGGTATAACAAATCACCAAAGAGAAATACAGGATATTCTTGTACGAATTTAAAACAACGGAATTATCACCATGTTCACCTAAATATCCACTTCTCGTAAGTGTCAATCAGTCCTCCTGGTTTTATGTGTTAAAANGGGCAAGCCAGAATATTCTGACTTGCCCTTTTTGTTTTAGATATCGGTACCACTCTCAAGTGATTTACTAGAACCGCAAATTGTAGTCTACAGTGAGTCGATTTTCTAAGAGGTCGTTTCGGCTGGAAAGTGGGATTTCGTAAGCGATACCAACTTCAGATAAGCCGGAAACTCGCATTTTACCGCCAAAGGCAGCTGTGAAAATGTTATTGCCTGCAACATCGTTTGATCCAAGATTGATCAAATCGCCACCTTCAATTGTTGGTAGTGCCCCATTGTTTCCGCCTTGGAACCAGCTGAACCAATTTAATTCAGTCAACAGATAAAACTTCTTGGTGACTTTGTAATCAACATGTTGAGACCAGTACCACATTTTGCTTCCCAGGGCAGCATTTGCGGGCAATCGAAACCCGGTACTTGTCAAATAGTGACCATTGTCACCAATTCGTTTTCCCCCAGAAACATAAAGGTGAAACTCACCATCTCCATTTGAGCCTTGCAATGATTGATTTGAACCGACAGGCATCATGTAAGCAAACCCGGCTGAAAGCAGATTCCCGGTATCGGCATCTTGAATAATGTTGTATTTCAAACCTGCTTGTACATCCGCCCAGCCATCATTTATCAGTGGATTTGACGAAGTAATAAAGCCATCCTTGGATGCGACAAGTGAAAGATTTTCAGTCAACGATACTCGAATTTGAGCAGCAAGAACATTCAATGTTCCCCCGAATGCCCCGCCAGGAATTTGTTGATTCAGGTAGAAAAAGTGAATTTCACTGAGGTTTCGTGGGTCTTCAAAGTAAACGGGATTGCTCATCGGGCTGATGAAGTCACTAAATTCTGCACTTGTTGGCCTAATAAAACCAAATAACTTGTCGCTTTTATAACTATCAGTGCATCCGTCTAGTAGGCAGTTGCCATCAACGCAATTCTCATCGTCACAGCAGTTTTCGATACAGCTGGCATCATCACCGCCCGAGAAAATTCTATTTAATGAGAAAAGGCCTTCTCCAGCAAAATTACTTTGCATCGGTAAAATGACCAACGCACAACACGCCAGGGACAAAATTCGTAATGGTTTCATTTCTCTTAATCCTGACTATAGAATTCCCCAATTGATTAGGTGCCACCAATAACTCCGGGGTGGCTATATGATCACATCGGTATCATCCCTGAAAGAATTGGCCGTAATAACCTGCAATATCGTCAGTTCTGTCATAATCATCAATATTATTGGGGTAATCATTCCTGCATTTACTGTCAGGAATGCAGGTCGGGAAAGNTGGGTAATGTGGGAAGGGGGNTGCTGATGTCTTCGTCTGAGTCCCTACTTAGANTTCTGGTAAAAAACCAGATTCCATTCTATTGAAGTTTACTGTGTTCGTATCTCTTGCTTGTAAAGGGACTTACGGCTCTGTCGGAGTTCGCAAAAGACGTTGACCCATTTCGGATTTTTGTCCTATACTTCGCACGTTCGTTTGATAGATATTGTGTGTGTTTAAGATCGATTCGCACACTATCTAGTGCCCGAGCTGGTTTATGCATAATTGTATTGAGCCATCTCTTTATTTCTCATCAATTTGATTGACCTTTCTGAATGCTTCTTGAAACATTGCCTATTTGCAGACTGATATCATGGAGGGGCTTTGCTCCATCCCTGATTGTGCTGTGGATTTCGTCATGTTTAGTCCAGAACACGTGCAATGCTCAGCAATCCCCGAATCTATTGCCAGCCCCTCTTGCCAACGGTGCCAATACAGCTGCACCGGTAGAGACATCTTCAATTGATCCGATTGTTATTTCTTGTGATTATCTCACGGAACAAACTTCAGATACGGTTGATATTTCAGATCGGCTCAATGCAACCAATGCGAACCCATTGGCTGCAAACAATGCTCCCCCAGCAGGTGCGGAACAAATTTTTGTATTGCAGGGGCGATGTCTTATTCGTCAAGGAAAGAGCAAATTAACCGCAGGGCAGATGGTCATCTGGAAGTCGGTTGAACAACGACCAACAGGGATGATTGAGCATCTTGTTGTCTACGCAACTGACGATGCTCAGCTTACCGGATCACCTCACAGTGCCGATTCTGTATTTATCGAGCTGGTTACATCTGGTGGGATAACAACGCAGGTCAGTTTTTCTCCAGCTGATCAAGAAACAAACCCTACTCAAATCTCCAATCTTCACAAGCAAGCTGAGCAGGCTCGTAGNGAACTAACGAGCAATTCTGTCCAAAGAATCGAACACGAACCATCACGTTTGCAGTTTCCTCAAATTGATCCCACGATTGATTTTGATTCCCTGCACACACCTCCCAAGAAGCTCACCAAGCGGCACATTTCCGTGTCGCCCCGCAGCATCGGTATCGGTTTCAATGTGACGACGACTTTGTCTGAGGATAGAACTCCTGCTGAGCAAATTACCGTCATCGACCAGGGAGTCAATATTGTTATCGAGGGGATTGCTCCAGTAAATGGCATCCCTGTTGACGTACTCGACCTTTCCGCAGATCATGTTGTTATCTGGACACAAGCTGGTCCCGAGGGAAACTTCAAGCTTGAAATGTTTCAGGACAGCAATGCTCCGTTGCAAATTTACCTGGAAGGCAATATTGAAATTCGACAAGGTAATATTGTCACCAAGGCCTCCCGTGCGTATTACGATATTCGTGAAAATAGAGGCATTCTTCTCGATAGTGAATTGCGACTACATGTGCCTTCTCTGGGGGGAGATATTCGTCTGCGGGCATCACGCATCCGACAGCTCTCACCTGAAAGTTTTCATGCAGAAAATGCCTGGGTTAGTGCAAGCGAGTTCGGCGTTCCGACTTACAGAATCGAATCGGATGATGTTTTCCTTGAAAACCGGTACGACCGTGGATGGCTGGGCAAAGGAGATAAAACAATTGATCCTCAAACAGGTTTGTACGTCCCTAAGGCAACCCCCTGGATCACTAGTTTGAACAACCGTGTGCGAATAGGCGAAACCACAGTTTTTGTATCTCCCTTCTTAAGCGGAGCAGCTTCTGAACCTCACATTCCTTTGGAAAGCCTCACTCTGGGACAAGACCGCATCTTGGGTGGGCAAGTCAAATCAAGATGGGACATGGCCAAATTATTGAGCTTGGATACTCCAATCGATCTCAACTGGAAAATGGATGCCAACGTTTATACTGAACGAGGTGTCTGGCTAGGTAATAGTGTTGACTACATTGGCGTGGAGCCGCTTGGTCTTCCCGGAAGTTTCTTTGGCGAATCAGAAGCAGTCTGGATCAACGACTACGNCACCGATAACCTGGGGCTGGATCGCAGAAGTTTAGATGTTTCTTCCAACACACGCGGGCGCGTTCTCTGGCGACATCGACAACAATTTACGAATTCACTTTCCCTGACCGGAGAAATTGGTTTCCTCAGTGACCGAAACTTTCTCGAAGGATTTTCTGAAAATGAATGGGACCAGGGAAAAGATAACGAATCGCTACTCCGTCTTGATTACCAGCAGGACAACGTCGCCGCCTCGGTGATGGGGCGTGCCCAGCTCAACGATTTCGAATCCGATACACAATGGCTGCCCAAAGCAGATATGACAATTCTTGGGGAAACGTTCCTGGGAGATCGCTTGGTTTACAGTTCTCGCTCTTCGGCTGGCTACGGACAGCTCAAACCTGCGGTTGCTCCTGACGATCCGAACGATCTTTTTGTGCCATTGTGGTACACACCCAGGGCTGAAGGAGGAGTTTTTTCTTCACGACACGAACTGGCTGTACCGTTCAATTTAGGGCCGCTTAAAATCAACCCTTACATTCTGGGAGAAGCTGCGTTCTGGCAAGATGATGGTTTCACAAACAACAGCCTGCAACGATATTTCGGAAGCACGGGCATTAAAGCCAACCTGATGCTTTCAAAAATATTCCCTGATGTTCATAGCAGAATCCTGAATCTCAACGGGCTGGCTCACAAGCACGTGCTTGGTCTGGAATACTACTTTGCCGATTCCAGCCAGGATTTGTCTGATGTCCCTCAATACAACGAGTTCGACGAAAACGCTCAGGAACGATTCCGAACTCGTTTGATGTTCAATTCGTTTGGGCTAATGAATTCGACACTACTTCCTGGGCAATTTGACCCCAGAGTATTTGCAGTTCGTAGCGGTGCAGCTCGAAATGTCAGTTCCCCTTACTTCGAACTCGTGGATGACCAGCAGGTTGTACGTGCAACATGGAATCATCGCTTGCAAACTAAAGTGGGGCCTCCAGATCGACAACGCATTAAAGATTGGATGAGACTGGATCTGGGACTTTCCTACTTTCCAGATGCTGATGATGACAACTTCGGAGAAAGCCTGGGGCTTCTCACTTCGAATTATGTCTGGGATGTGGGGAGTCGAACAAAGATTTTGGCTAACGGACAATTCGACTTTTTTGAGGGCGCTCCTAAACTCTGGGATGTGGGAATTCTGAGCCAGCGTAGCACGCGAGGTGGCTTGTACCTTGGCTATCGACAACTTCAAGGCGGGCCGATTAATAGCAAGTTGCTCACCGCGAGCACCAGTTATGCAATGAGTCCGAAATGGATTGCCACCTTTGGAACCGCCTATGATATTGCTGAAATGCAGGATCGCGGTCAATCGTTAACGGTTACCGGGATTCGATCTGACTTCATGATCAGCCTGGGATTTTCGCTTGACAGCAGCAAAGGGAATGTCGGAATCGGATTCATGATCGAACCGTTTCTCGGACCACGAGACGCCTCATCAAGTCAACTTAGTTCACTTCTCAGAACAGAGCGGCAATAAGATCAGAGCAACCTATGAGTACTGACCAGCACATCTCAGATCAGATCGATTCTTCCGAATGGCATACGGAGGATGATTCCATCGAACGTTCTCCCTGGAGACAGCGGTTGGCGGAAACTGAACGAGGTTTTACAGCCTGTTTTCGTGCTAACTCGTTGATGTTCTTTTACTTTTTTACCACTTGTGTTTCCATCAGTATTGCGACCGTGCTTGGTCTTGATGGTTTGCAATGGGCGGTACTTTGCCTGGCAATTACAATTGCGTTATGCAGCGAAATTCTTCACTTCAGCGTTCACAATATTATTGAACAATCTGAGATGCCGTTACCACAAAGCATCAAGCGGATTTTGATGATGGCTACCTCTGCCTTCACTCTTTTGCTCGCAGGATCGATGCTCACAATTGTTATACTACTTGGCTCACGATGCGCAGAGCTTTATCTACGATAACCGTTCTCACATCTCGACTGATGTGATGCAATTAATTAGTCGATCCTGAAAAACTCATCCGGCGAGCAGAAATTTCTGAATCTGTTAGCGAAACCCAGAAGGGTGACGCGACAGCGGAACCAGATTGTGCTGATCTTCTTCGTGTCTTTGAGTCTTCGTGGTTCCTGTTTTTTAACACAAAGGCACTAAGACTCAAAGAAAGAAGAAGAAACAATGATTGAGAAAAAGTATGATCCGTAATTGACAATGATTCGGCAGCCGCCTTGCCCTCCCGCAGGAGATGTGGGATTTCGGCTTAATACGTGACTCAAATTCCCAGATTTTGAAGACGAGCAGGTAAAAACCTTGCAAATCCTAACACCTCAATCCCCAGCCACTACCCCAACCTGCTAGATCCAAAATAGTTTTTCAGGGCCGACTAATTAGGCACAACAACTTTTGATACTGCATCGTTGCCGGTTTGCACGGCTTCCATTTGCACCGTGATCTCAGCATGTTTTTTAAACTGATCGCGTTTGTCGACTGCGTTCTTTGTTTCGCGATCAATTCGAACAGACCACTTCACTGGTCCGAAGGGAGCGTTTTTGCTTACCCAAAGCTGAGTGACATTGCCAGTTCTTGAGGAAGCATCTTCAATAGCAGAAGTGCATTCGATGCGATCTGTTTGATGTGCTCCCGTAGGAACGCTCACGTCTTCCTGGGCAGCAACTTTCGCATCTTCATTGATCAACACTTGAGAAATGACCGGGAATACCTGAAACACTTTTGCCTGCATTGGCTCTACTTTTCCATTGCCGATCTTGCGATACCCTTCAACAATTGGAATGAAACCCTGAGGGATTTTTGCACTGAGTGTCTTTTCGCCAATCACAACAGATTCGGGAACCAAAATTTTATATTCTCGTTTTGAACCGGGGCCAGCCTCTAACTGTCCATCAACCTGCTGACCTGTGACAATTTCAAACTCCAGCCAGACGCACGTCTGCTCTTTCCCCTGATACACAGCCTGAGTTCGTTCCAAGCATCGAATCTCTAATTCTCGCTGCCATTGCAGGGTTAAATCTCCCTCTTCGCTTTGAGGGCGAAGAGTTTCCTGACGGTACTCACCAGCATAGCGGACCCAAGTCCCAGATTCTGGCAAATTCCACAACAACCCCTGGGCCTGCACATTAGATGTGATCGTCAGGCAACCAATGATCAGAACAAAATGTACAAATCGAAAACTAGAAATGACTAAACGATTCATTTTCGTCCCATCTACTGGCTATAATAATTGAGTGATCTAATAAATTCTGAATAGGGCAGCTAAGCCATCAAGGCACATCGCCTATCATTCCCTAATTGATGAGAGACTCTCCCTCAAGCAAAAACCATCTTCAGTATAAATCAGATGGCTTCCCTATAATGTCGTCTCACAAGAGGAAAATTGCAATCCATTCCCGAATACCTGAGGTAAAAGCTCGGAAAATCCTTCTTGATAATCGACAGATCCGTACAAGATCTTCCTGTTGAGCTGGTATATCCCGAATAATAAATACAACCTGAATATCAATCGCTATCCATAGGGAGCAAGGCGAATGCTGCTACCGCTCGATATCCAGGCTGATCTCGCCCTGCTTTTTGCTTGGCCTGTTGCGAATCATAGAATAATGCTTTAAAACAAACAGACTGCAAATCGATAGATAATACCTCCTTGCTGACCAAAGAAAGCTCCAATTCAGTGAATCCTTCAGAATGGCAAACTCAGCGAAAGGTCGCTGAACAAATCTGGCGAGCAGGGCTAAACGCCGTCGATTCAACACAGCTCGTCAAGCAATCAATCCGACTGACAGACGATGCACTGACAATTCATGATCAATCTTTTTCACGTGCAGAATTGGGACGGGTTCTCGTTGTGGGAGCAGGCAAGGCCGGAGCAGGGATGGCTGCTGGAGTTGAAGCCGCTTTGCCGAGTGATTTTCTGGAGAAACATGTCACAGGCTGGGTGAATGTCCCTGCGGATTGCCTGCGTCCGTTGAAGAAAATTCACCTGCATCCTGCTCGACCTGCTGGCATCAACGAACCGACCATTCTCGGGGTTCAAGGCACCGAGGAAATCTTATCGCAGGTTTCTTCGCTGGAACCGCATGATTTGTGTCTGGTTTTAATTTCAGGAGGTGGTAGTGCGTTACTGCCTGCACCTGCTCCAGGAATTACTCTGGATGATAAATTAAACATCACTCGCAATCTGGCAAAAGCGGGAGCGACGATCGAAGAATTAAATACTGTTCGCAGTTCACTTTCGAGAATTAAAGCTGGCGGTTTGCTTCGAGCCTGCACATCAAAAAACATCATTTCATTGATCATTTCGGATGTTGTAGGCGATCCTCTGGAAACCATTGCTTCTGGACCAACCATCAACACAGCTTGTCATGCAGAGCAAGCGATGCAAATTCTTCAGCAAAAACTGCCGGGCCAAATTCCAGATCGCGTCATCGATTACTTATCGCATCAAATCGATTCCCCGCTTAGCGAAACTAACCAGCAGCAACTTCCCAATGTCAGTAACATCATTTTAGGAAGCAACGCCGTTGCAGTCCAGGCAGCTGCGAGGTGTGCAGAGCAACTTGGATATCGCGTCGTCAACCTGGGATCAAGCAACACCGGAATCGCCAAAGAATTTGGAGTACAACTGATCGAAAAAGCTCAGCAGTCATTACAGCAGTCTCGTACTGGTTGTGACAGCAAGCTTTCAGATGCTCGACCGGTTTGCATCATTAGTGGTGGGGAAACCGTTGTTCCTATGTCCCCCGATATCACAGCCGGAAAGGGGGGCAGGAATCAGGAAATCGCCTTGGCTGCATTGGCTCAAATAGCAAAATCTTCAAGCTCTAATATTTGCTTGCTCTGTGCAGGAACCGATGGCGAGGACGGACCGACCGATGCAGCTGGCGCATTTGCAGACGCCGAAACGCTTCGCAGAGCCAATCAATTGAATCTGGATATTTCAGATTATCTGAACCGCCACGATTCCTATCATTTTTTTCAACCCTGCAACTCACTGTTAATCACCGGCCCCACACACACGAACGTGATGGATTTATGTGTCACGTTAGTCACACAGTAAGCCCGGTTTGGTCAGCAGTGTAGGTGCTGACCTACGTTGCTGTGCATGGCATCTCTAAGATCAACATTTTACTTTTATGATTGATCAAATTGATTTTCAGCTTCGCCTTTGTATGTGTGGGACTGTCAATGTTGAATATCACATTAAAGTGACAAGCTTTTCCCTGTGGGAGTTCTAAAGGATATGCTTCGACATATTTCGGCGAAGTTCTTGAAATTGAGTGATTGCCTGTGGGGTAAATTTTTTTCTCATCTATCTGTAGCCCCTTTTGGGTCTGCTCACCTAATTCAATGATGTAGTCGGTAGCGGTAGTCATATTTTTGCCGCTGTTTTGGAAAAATAGTTTAACGGCAATAAGGTCGCCATCTCTCTTAACATCAAGGATCTTTACATCAATTATTGGTTTATCCTTCAAAATTGAAAATAAACTATAGGCCGATGCACAGACAGAAAAAATCAAAGCAGTATTTTGTAAGACACCAATTGTTAATTCCATAATACGTTTCAGTTTCGTAGGTCAGGCTGTGCCTGACGAAATAAGTGATCGTGATTTGTTGATTAGATTTTCAGAATTGTTGACGGATTGTATCACAACAAAACATTCAAACATTAACCCTGCAAGCAACGTCAGGCACAGCCTGACCTACGCTACTCAAATAACCATCGAGCTGGGTCTTGACCTGTCTTTTACACATAAGTTTATCCAACATTATAGAAAAAAAGAAATCGTTTGNCACGCAATTTGCGCCATGAACTTTCAATTGTTAACTGTAAAGTTTCTCTTGATTTTCACGGAGGTGCAGAATGTGCTACGGAATTGGTGCGGAATTACACGGTATTCATCTGGGAGACAAACGATTGGACCTGCGGGCTGAAATACTCATCGAAACTTTAGCTGCCAGTCCGGCAGCCAGTATCAACGCGGCCTGCCAGGGGTGGGCGGAAACGCAGGCGGCCTACCGGCTGTTTGACAACAATTTAGTCACGCCAAGCAAAATTATCGAACCCCACATCAAGGCAACTAAAAAACGGATCGGTGAGCAACCGATCGTACTACTTGTTCAAGACACTACCGAACTCGATTACACAAAACATCCTCCCGAAGATGCAGGTTGCCTCAACAAAGAAGATCGTTTCGGATTGTACGATCATAGCAGCGTAGCCTTCACGCTCGAAGGGGTTTGCTTAGGCGTGCTGGGGGTCGAGTTCTTTTCCAGAACAGCTGAATCGTTGGGCAAAACCAGAGAACGTCGCGGCGATCCGATTGAAACAAAAGAAAGTTTTCGCTGGCTGGAAGGTTATCGGCTCGCCTGCGAAGTTTCACGGGAACACCCGGAAACGCACCTCATCAGCGTGGCGGACCGTGAATGCGATATCTACGATATTTTTCTGGATGCTCAGCAACAGGAACTGCCCGCAGACTTTGTCATTCGCGCGAAAGCCAATCGTTCGACACCCGAACGCGACCGCACAGCCGGTCCTGCTGCGTATTGCAAAGTGCGAGATCAGGTTGCTGGTTCCAAGTTGAGAATGACGCGTACAATCCATTTGCCTCGAACTCCCAAGCGAGCAGCTCGCGATGCGGTGCTGGAATTCCGTGCTATGGCAGTGACGATGAAGCCGCCGCATGCACGAAGCAATCTTCCGGGCGTGAGAGTCAATGTGGTGCTGATTGAAGAAGTGAGTCCTCCCGATGATGGCACCGCAGTGAGCTGGTTATTGATCACGTCATTGCCAATTCGCACAACCAGCGATATTCTGTTTGTGGCCGATGTGTACATGGGCCGCTGGCCGATTGAGATTTTCTTCCGCGTGTTGAAAACGGGTTGCCGAGTGGAAGAGCTTCAACTGGAGACGACCACGCGTCTGAAAAACTGTCTGATGTTTTACAAAATCATCGCCTGGCGATTGTTGTACGTGACGTATATGGGTCGCGCGTGTCCGGAGTTGTCGTGCGATATTTTGTTTGCGGATGAGGAATGGCAACCGGTCTGGAAAATTGCGTGTGATGAACCCATTCCGGAAGTTGCACCGCGTCTGTCGGTATTTATTGCGATGTTGGCCGAACTGGGGGGCTACAACAACCGCCCCCAAGATGGCCCTCCGGGTCCGCAATCAATCTGGATAGGCCTGCGCCGAATGACCGACTTCTCTCTCGCCTGGACAACCTTCGGCCCAGGAAGAAAAACGGAAAGCTGACTTATGTGTAAAAGACAGGTCAAGACCCAGCACGATAAACCTTGGGAGCACCTAATCAACTGACTCAACCATTTTTCTAATATTTTCGATGGTTGTAAGTTCATTATTTATGAAAGGTTGTAACTACTCAGCGGTAATTGGTATGGACTGGATTTCCTTTTTATTGTAGTAGCATCTGGTAAGGAGTTTATCAAATGTCACTACAATTGCCAAATCTTGCTAATCTTTCTCATTCTGAAAAAGATCAGCTCATTCAGCGATTCTTTGATGAACTCACAGCTTTGCGAATTGAAGTGAATCAACTGAAAGAAGAAAATAAAGAGCTGCGGGGCAAACTGGCGAAGAATAGCCAAAACAGCAGCAAGCCACCGTCGAGTGATGGTTACAACAAGCCGAAACCAAAAAGTTTGCGAA
>JAESQE010000207.1 GCA_016765335.1 Planctomycetaceae bacterium | reverse complement strand
GTCTTGGCAGGATCGCGCCGACTTGATGAAATCATAATCGAAGGGCCTCAGGGAGTTTCGATTCTTCCAGGAGCTTCTGGTTTAACAGAACTGGCTGATTTACGGGCTTCTGGGCGTGATCGACTGATCCAGGAACTTTCAGCCATGCAGCAGCAATACGACTACTTCATTATCGATAACGGCACCGGCACTTCTCGCAGCGTGCGGCACTTTGCATCCTGTGCAGATACCGTTTTACTGATGACAACAATGGAAACAACTTCGCTGGCTGACACCTACGCTGCACTGAAAGTGTATCGTAGTGCAAAGATTCGAGATGTGCGAATCGTGTTCAATCGGGCAGATATCAAATCAGCAAAGCCCGCGATTGAAAACATCAAAAAGACAGCGAAACAATTTTTACAATGCGATATCAATGTTTTGGGCTGTATCCCGGAAGATCCTCTCATGCAGCAATCAGTCGCGACTCGCATCCCGTTGATGCTTCAATCACCAGAATCTTCAGCCGGGCTGGCGTTTAAACAAGCAGCTCAGTTACTGAATACAAACAACTCGCGAATCACAACTGCTCAGAATCACCCTTTTATTAAACGATTGTATGCAGACCAGCTTTCTGCTGCATGATTGAAGAAGGTTTGATTCTATTACCTAATACCAAACTCAATTAATACTTGCGTGAAGCTCTCTCTCGTGGCCTTGTACTGACAAGGACTAAGGGAATGGTCAACGCGAAAACAAATATGCGAATGCGTATTACAGATGAATGTCTGTTTTTTATCTTTTTATTTTCAAATGTTAAACTTTGACGATTACATAATTTATTCGGAAAGGACTGAATTTACTGACGAACTAATGCCGATCTTGGATAAGTGACATTCTTTTAGCGGGTACGCTCATGTTGCGTAAGAAAAAGATGACTTAAACATTTAGGATCGGAGATGGCACTTCAATACGCCTTTCGTCTTGGCACACTGACATTTGCAGCAACATTAATTCGTTCTGCATTGGAAGGAGCCTCGTTTGTAAACGGCCTGCAAGACTCAATGATAATTGGTCTGATTTTCCTTTGCATCGGTTTTGTGATAGGAGAAATCAGTCGCCACATTGTTGAAGAACTGGTCGAACGCGAACTTGCTTCTGCAATTTTGTCAGCAGAAACAGGCGGTAAGGATGTGAAAGCATCAACATAGACCAACGGTCCCAGGGCCATACGGTTTAAAATAATCGATTACTAAAGTGTCGGAGAAATACCGCTGCTTGGTATGAGATTTTAGTAATAATTTCGTTGATTGAAGTACCGAAGAAAATACTCAACCAAAAGTACTTATATTTTTTATAGATCACGTGGGCACACGTCTCTGGATCGACTACCAGCCGACAGGCAACAACGAGACACTCAATGGAGGAGAGTCATGACGACAAAATTATCACCGGAGGAAGTACAGGAAATATGGATCACTTACAAGAAAGACCAGACAAACCGTCGGATACGTAATAAGTTAATCGAACGCTATCTGCAATTGGTTCGATACAACGCTGAACGTGTCTGGGCCAAGCTACCTGAAGGCGTCGATTTGCACGACCTGATGAGTGCTGGCGTGTTCGGTCTGATGGATGCGATTGATGCATTCGATATGAGCCGAGGCGTTAAGTTTGAAACTTATTGTGTGCCTCGAATCCGAGGGGCGATGCTGGATGAACTGCGAACCATGGATTGGGTTCCACGTTTAGTTCGCAGTAAAGCCAGCAAACTAGAGGCAGCTCGCAAAGCGGTAGAAGCTCAGCACGGACGACCGCCAACAGATAAAGAAATTGCCGCCAAGATGGAACTCCCCATGGCAGATTTCGAAAAGCATAAATCAGATGCTTCTGCTATCGGGTTGGTCAGTCTTAATAAAAAGTGGTACGAAACCGACAGTTACAAAGATGTACGTGAAATTGATATTCTGGAAGATGGCAAGGGAGAAGATCCCACCAAAGGCATCCAGAAACGCGATATCATGAGACTCGTCACCAAAGGACTCAATCGCAACGAGCGATTGATCATGATCCTCTATTACTACGAAGAACTGACGATGAAAGAAATTGGAACCACGCTCGGACTCTCGGAGTCACGTGTGAGTCAAATGCACTCCAGCATCGTCAACAGATTAAAAGAGCAACTTCGACAAAGACGTCCCGAGTTCTCACAACAGTAATCTAACAAGAGACTCAGGACTCTTCTTCCGTAGTGACAATTGAATTGTGCCCACAAGCACGCAGAGCGTATGTTGATATGCTCTGCGTGCTTTTCTTGATAAAAGTACCCGCATGTCCACTTTGTTCCTGCTGAGTGACAATATTTTACTTTAAATCATTGCCCGGACAGGTGGTCATTTGATATCGAGAGTCTGAGGATTTCTTTTCAGAATTTAATAATTTATCTGACTAGATAGCGTTAATCCACTTATTGAGTACTAGATCTTACAATTTGTGCAACCAGATGAGAATGATCGGTTGACTTCCCTGCCCTTCTACCATTTAATTAACCGAGTTGTTGCGACGGTAATAATGGATAGATGTCCGTATACTGGAGGCCAGGTGCGATTTTCGTGCTTCTCGGTTGAATGAGGTGAGTCTTTGATTCGTTCGAGACCTTCTCGGAAAACTGAACAGATGGTCGCGTCGTCTTTATAGTAAATTTGATAGCTTTGGGAGATTTTTAAATGCGTAAACTCATACTTGGCCTGTGCTGCCTCACATTTGTAATGGCTTGTTCTTTGCAATCCGCTGATGCTCGTCCTAAATACTACTCTCAATTCAAGAAACTCTACCCGGATGTTGAAGGCTTGTCAGAGAAGAAGTGTTATATTTGTCACAAGTCCGGCACCAAAGACAAGAAAAAGAATAACGATTACGGAATTGCAATTAAGGGTATTCTTGGCGATGCTAAGAATGTTAAAGATGCCGAAGCGATCATAAAAGCACTCAAAGAAACTGAAGCTAAAGAGAGCAAAACATCTGGCAAAACCTACGGCGACTTGCTGAAAGCAAACAAGCTGCCAAGCAATGATGAGTAATTCCAAACTCTTAATACGAGTATAGTTAAAAGGCGAGCCAAGTGCTCGCCTTTTTTCATGTGCACCGGTTGATTAGTCGATCTTGAAAAACTCACTCGGGTGGTAAGTTTTGTTGGAGTTCACGCTTTAGCGTGCTTTGTCTCCCTGCTTTAGCAGGGAGACAAGGAAATGATTTAGTCTCTTCGATTTACCCAAAACGGCCTGAAGGCTTTCTCCAACCGATGCACGCTAAAGCGTGAACTCCAACCGCCGACTGGTTGTTTACTTCTTGGTTTCCGCATTTGAATTCACGGCACAAACCGCAACGGTGGACATGACCAGGCCTGCGGTTTCGATGCGAAGAATATGCGGGGAACAGCACACGCGAATGACATTCTTATCGTCGAGCAAGTTCAGTTCCTGATTAGTTAGTCCGCCTTCTGGCCCCACGACAAGTAGTAGCGAAGTCGTTGTTGTTTTGAGGCATTGCTGGAATTGCTCCAAAGAGGCGAAGGTTGTGCCGGGGTGGCCAACAAAAATTTGAGTTGTCTTTTCTGACTCTGTGCAAAGCTCATTCAATGTCATCGATGCCGAAATCTGCATCAGGTGATTTCTACCGCTTTGCTTGCAGGCTTCAATGACATACTGTCGATGCTTTTCCAGTTTGGAATTACGAGGTGAGACTACTGACCGCTGAGTGATAAGTGGAATAAATTGAGTCACCCCAATTTCGGTCGCTTTTTCGATCAACCATCTGAATCGGTCACTTTTAGGGATCGCGGATGCCAGAACGATTTCAAGCCGCGATTGTTCTTCATCGTGGCGAAATTGTTGATCGATCTTCAGAACAGCAAGCTTCTTTTTCAGTTCAATCACTTCGGCTTCGACAGCGTTCCCCTGTCCATCAAACACTTCGATGCATTCCCCAACACGTGCCCGTTTGACATGTATCAAATGATGAGCTTCAGAATCAGTCAGTTCGATGTTACCCGGCTGAAGCGAACCTTCATAATAATATCGACTAGCCATTGAGTGCCTCGCTTTCAGTTCTTCGAATCTGTTTTGGCCAATGGCTTGATTGATGAGAGTAAAACACAGATAATACTTTTCGTAGTTATTGATTCAGTCTGAATCATAGCGAATTTATCAGCTGTAAAATACTTACTTGTTTAATAGGGAAAAAATACATGTCTGGCGTTAAAGTTGATTTGAAGGATAACGGTCCAATTCTTATTTCCGGCGATATTGTGCTGAACGACGGCGAAGGAAATCCGATCGATACCGGCGGCAAAGCTTGCATTGCTTTGTGCCGATGTGCTGAAACCACAAACAGTCCGTTCTGTGACGGCAAACACAAAGACTGCAATTACTCTGCCAAAGATCGAGCCTAAACGATATCAAATTATTGTTCCTCAAGTTTGCCTGCATCAACAAATCCTGTGAGAAACCATCATGAAACAAGTTGCTTTAAGCTTTTTCGTATGTACTCTTTTGGCCGTGCCGATTGATGCAGCACCACCTTCTGGAAATGTGGTCACTCAATTACCTGAAAAAGCAGATTCTCAACTGCGAGCAGACTTTTCAGAAAAACCAAAATCACAAAAGAGCAAACCCAAATGGGAAAACTTTTCTGCTGGTCCGGTACCTCAATGGATTTGGGGACAAAATCACGATAGCAATTATCGATTAAAAACAACTTTCTCTGGCAATATCGCCTCAGTTCAACTGCGGGCGAGCTGCGATAACGTGATGACGTTATTCCTCAATGGAAAGAAACTGATCAGCAGCACCGAATGGCAAGAAGCTGTCTCTGTTAATTTGTCATCAAAGATCAAACCAGGACAGAACGAATTGATTGCAGAGGTTTCCAATCAAGGCGGAGTCGCAGCTTTTGTCTTGAAGCTTGTGCTGACAGATTCAGCAGGGAAAAAGAGTTACGTTATCACTGATGAAAATTGGCAAATTGTTGACAAACAGGACGCACCGACTCAAGAGAAAATCAAAATCATTGGCAAGCTCGGGGATGGTCCGTGGAATAATGTTTTTGATATCATTCCAGATGAAAACGGCGTCCCGCGAGACACCTTTGTGTTGCTTCCAGGATTTGAAGTAGAAAAGCTATTTACCGTTCCTAAAGAAACTTTCGGTTCCTGGGTTTCGATTGCTTTTGATTCCAAAGGCCGATTGCTTGCCAGCGATCAGGGAGATAAAGGAATCTATCGCATCACACCTCCTAAAATTGGAAGTGACGAAGCGACCAAAGTAGAACGCCTGGATCTCAAACTCAGTTCTGCTCAAGGGATGTTGTATGCTTTTGATAGCTTGTATCTTTCCATCAATGGCGGACCAGGTAGCGGATTGTATCGAGCCAGGGACACTAATGGTGACGATCAATATGACGAGCTTATCAAACTGAAAGCTTTCGAAGGCGGCGGCGAACATGGACCGCATGCGTTGAGATTATCTCCGGATGGGAAGTCGATTTATGTCATTTGCGGCAATCACACCAACCCACCTTTCAAAGCAGGGGAAGACAAACAGAACCCGGATTATTCAAGCAGAATTCCAACCAACTGGAGTGAAGACTTACTTCTGCCTCGTCAATGGGACGCTAACGGACACGCTCGTGGGAAATTGGCTCCTGGGGGATGGATTGCGAAGACAGATCCAGAAGGTAAAACCTGGGAAGTCTTTAGCGTCGGGTATCGCAACCCGTACGATATGGATTTCAACCGGCATGGCGATTTGTTTGCTTATGATGCAGACATGGAATGGGATATCGGAACGCCCTGGTATCGTCCGACTCGTGTTGTGCATGCGTCAAGTGGATCGGAATTTGGCTGGAGAAGTGGTACCGGAAAATGGCTGCCCAATTATCCAGACAGCTTACCTCAATTAGTTGATATCGGCCCCGGTTCTCCCGTGGGAGCAGGTTTCGGTTACGGAACAGATTTTCCACAAAAATATGAGCAGGCCTTTTACATCTGCGATTGGACATTTGGCACAATGTACGCAATCCATATCGAGCCAGATGGTTCGGGTTACAAAGCCGTCAAAGAAGAATTCCTGTCGCGTTCTCCACTGCCGTTGACTGATGTGGCTGTTGGAAATGATGGAGCGTTGTACTTCACTTCTGGTGGTCGAGGCACACAATCGGAATTGTTTCGTGTGATTTACACGGGCAAGCAAAAGAAAAGTAGAAAGAATTTATCCGCAAATTCTAAAGAGAGTAAACTTCGGAAAGAACGTCATCAAATTGAAAAGCTACATCAGGACGGTTTGAAGCTTTCTTCGAAACAGCTTTGGACTTTGGTTGATCAACTGGGACACCAGGATCGCTTTCTTCGATACACTGCCCGAATTGCGTTAGAAGATCAAGCAACTGATTTATGGGCTGGCTCCGTTCTGAAACAAAAGAATCCTGTAGGAGTAATTAACGGTGTGATCGGTTTGGCTCGCCAAGCTGATCCCGCATTGCAGCCTCGATTGATTGCAGCTCTGGAGAGCATTAACTTCAATTCACTCGATATTTCTACGAAGCTCGATTTGGTCCGTGCCTGGCAATTGGTCTTCACCAGAATGGGTACACCCGATGAAGCGACTTCAAAACGCCTGGCTTCAAAATATGATCCGTACTTCCCAGCAACTTCAACGAAGTCAAAATCAAAACCGGTGGAATGGGCA
>JAESQE010000206.1 GCA_016765335.1 Planctomycetaceae bacterium | reverse complement strand
TTCGCTCGTTGCTCAGATGCCGGGAGACTATTGGCAACAGTTTGCCAACTTGCGGCTTTTGTACGGCTATCAGTACTGCATGCCGGGGAAAAAGCTGATGTTTATGGGCTGCGAGCTGGCTCAATGGCACGAATGGAATCACGATTCCGAACTCGACTGGGCATTGATTGGCAACACGCATCACGATGGAGTACGCAACTTTATCGGTGATCTCAATCAGGCACTGCGGGCTTATCCGGCGTTGCATGAAGTCGATTTTTCCAGCGAAGGTTTTTCCTGGATTCATGCCGATGACGCCGACAACAGCACCTATGCATTTTGCCGCATCTCGAAAGATCAAACAGAAACACTGGTCTGCATTTTCAACTTCACACCGGTCTCTAGAGATAACTATCTTGTCGGAGTTCCTCACCCGGGATTTTACAAAGAAGTCGTCAACAGCGATGCAGCAACCTACGGCGGCACCAACGTAGGCAACGCCGGCGGAGTCACAACCATTGCAGAATCAATGCACGGCCGCGACCAAAGCATCGAAGTCGTCCTACCTCCTTTAGGCATGATGATCCTAAGATACGAAGGCGAAACAAAACCCGAGTAGACAAGCCGAGTCAGTATGTCCCTGGTAATTGCCCAAGTGGTATTAGAAATGTTGGAGTTCACGCTTTAGCGTGCTTTTGTTGAATACTCAGTGAGAATTCCTCGGGTTGCTGCGCAACACAGACAACTCTGAACGGGATTGTCTGTGCTACCCGGTAATAAAAAAGGGAAAGCGTATTGCTGGGTTACGTAAAAACTAACCCAGCCTACAGCTGTTTGAGGCTATGGATAATTCTTCTTTGAGCCGTAGTTTTCAGTCAAATGTGTAGTATCTTGCTACTATTTATGCGAGTATAAAGCATCACTTGATGGATGAAATCTCATCTTCTTGTTCCCTCGATGAAAAACTGCGTTGTGTGATTGATCGTGGCCTTGTACTGACAATTGGTTAGCGAGCGTCCAACGCAAGAACAATTACGCGAATGCGTATTTGTTGCCAATGTTTCGTTTGAAATGCACCTATAACAATGAATCAGCCTTCTTCAGATCCTGACATTGATGCCAAGTTTTCTTCGGAAGCCAATTCTGAGGAAACTGTGATCGGGTTGGATATGCAGGATTCTTTTCTGGAAGAAACGATCGATCCTGTTCAGGATCTGGCGGAATACCTGTGGGAATCGCACGACGAGTCCAGGCATGCAGAATTAGAAGAGGTAGCTTTTCACGATGACGACGAAAACCTCGACCATGTTATCGGCAGACGTTTTTCGATTTATCGTTGTGATGCGTTACTTGGAAAAGGAGGCATGGGACGTGTTTATCTGGCAAATCATTCGCAACTGGGTCGTCCTTGCGCGTTGAAGCTCAGCTCTTCGCCCAAACAGATTCCCTCCGATTCTGAATGGAAAAGAACTGTCAAAGAAGGACGCTCGGCTGCGTCGCTCATTCACCCAAATATTGTCACCGTGCATGCGATTGGTGAATACCAGGGACGTCATTTTATTGAGATGGAATTGGTCTCTGGAGGATCGCTGAAATCGATTCTCAGAAAAGATGGTCCGTTGCCGTTTCTTAAAGCGCTGCAATGGGTCTGTGGAATTTCTCAAGGGCTGGCTTTTGCACACAGACACAGCATTCTGCATCGCGACATCAAACCGGAAAACATTCTTGTCTGCTCGTTGGGGATTCCGAAACTGGCAGACTTCGGCTTGGCTCGTCATCTCTCTCATCCTGAACAACTCCCAGACGGACAGGTTCAGGGGACGCTGCCTTACCTTGCACCAGAAGTTCTGCAAACAGGAAAGCACTCAACCACTTCGGATGTTTATTCGCTGGGTGTCACACTTTTTTATCTTCTCGCCGGTCATCTCCCTTATACGGGAAAAAACAGAACAGAACTCGTCCAGAATATTCTGTCTCAACCACTGCCACTGCTCAGAGAAATCAATCCGGAAATCCCGCTGGAAGTTGCTGGAGCGGTGGCCCGCATGATGTCCAAATCTCCGGATTCGCGTCCTGAAAACGGCACCTCGGCTTCGCACTTACTCAGTTCAATCTTGGGACAACTGCGTCATGTGGAATCGATTCTTGAAGAAGCGCTCGGGCACGACCCTTCGGTTTCCTGGCTGCGATGTGATGATAAATATCGACTGACAGTCCGTCTGCCCGATGGTCGTAAGCAAAATGTCTTTGTCGAAAGCAGCGACCACCGATCTGATCAGCAATTGCTACTCATCTACAGCACGTGCTGTCCGGCCCAAAGTACTTTCTACGAACAGGCTTTAAGATTAAACGCAGCCCTTTCGCATGGTGCCCTGACAATCCGCGATATCGATGGAATCCCCCATTTCGTTATGATCAACACCTATCCGCGAGGCACAGCTGACCCGGAAGAGGTCCGAAAAAGCGTTCTGGAGATCTCTGCATTCAGCGATCGGGTAGAGAAAATGCTCACTGGTGTTGATTTACACTGAGCAATTAGAGATGATTTTTGAATAAAATCGGAAGCGAAACAGGTACGATTGGTAACTTCGGCTCGAAATTGAAATTCTTGCCACTTATCATCACCAGAGTACTGAAAATCGAATCCCAGATAGCCGATGTTAGAAACAAGGCGATGTCGGTTGATTCCGTTTGAGGGGCTTTGTCTCCTTATAATCGGAATAATCACCCTTCGCGATCTGTGTATGTGATACGATTCGGTTTGAAAGATCGTTGACGATCCCCCATCTGGAATGATACTTTGCTATCTAATACAAAATCAAAAGACTTGTTACGNGCTAGGCCATCACACATGAGGCAACTGTTAAATTTAATCGTAGGCAAAACAACATCCTTTTTGTCACTGGCGATGCTACTAGGCGTCTTGGGCACCTTTGTTCCCCAGCACGCCGTTGCTCAGTCTGACGAAGGGTTTCGCCATAAAATTCCGCCGACTGCTTCTGGGGTTGAACGCAACCGTCAAGCTTCGCTTTGGGTGATGGAAGTCGATATCAAGCAAATGCGATTAATTTGGGTCGATATGCCCGACGCAAAAACAGGTGAAGTTAAGCCCGAGCTTTTCTACTATCTTTGCTACCGGGGAATTAATCGTCCCGTGGCTGTGCCCGCAACTCGCGAAACCCAACCGAAGAACCGCCTCGACTCCGAACCTGGTCCTGCGATTTTCATTCCAGAGTTCACTCTGATTCCAACAGACACGGACAACAAGCAAGAATTCATCGACGTTATCGTCCCTGAAGTTGTTGAACAGATCAATAAAAAGGAACGCCGAAAGTATAAGAACTCTGTCACAGTTGTCGGAGCCGTTCCTAAAGCAACAACCGAGAAGATTAATGACGACAACGCGATTTATGGAGTGGCAGTGTTTCGCGGCATTAATCCAGAAATCGACCGATTCACCATCTACATGAATGGTTTCTCCAACGGTTACGAAGTGACCGAAGGGCCTGATGGCGAGCCGCTTGTTAATCGAAAAACGATTATGCAAAAAGTCTGGCGACCAGGAGACGAATTCGATCCAGAATCTCTGGAACTGAGCTACGTTGGTGATCCAGAATGGGTCTTCCGCCCAGACTCCAAGCCACCAGCTGCGAAATAATGCCAACGTGAATTCCCAGGGGCCACCCGAGAATATCAATAAATGCATGATCCGTTTTAAGTCCCCTTTGCGAAAAAGTTACGATCAGCCTGTTCGACTAATTCGAGAGTCTCCTTCAACGGCAGGCCGATAACATTTGTGATGCTGCCCGTGACTTGTTCTACGAACAACGAGCCTACTCCTTGAATCGCATAGCCTCCTGCTTTGCCGAGTGACTCTTTGGTGTCGAGATACCATGAGATTCGATTTTGAAGCTCAGCCGCCATCGTAACTTGCGACGTGACGGTGCAGCTCAATTGCTGCCCAGAACACGAAAGGCAAACTGCGGTGATCACATCATGCGTTTTCCCCAGGTAATACTGTTCAAACCAGGAACGAACCACTTCACGATAACTTTCGGTAGGCGGTTTTCCTAAAATTTGATATTTCGCGGAGTCATTACAAACGACCACTGCGGTATCAGCTGTGAGAACAATGGAGGATGCAAGTTCGGGCGATTTTGATAGTTGATGACAGACATCATCATTTTTATCGCAGGCAATTTGCAGCAACCCCTGTGCGATTTCTTCTTTGCACGTCAAATCCGAAAGATCCATTTCGTCTGGATTGTGTGGCGGAACAATTGATATCTGTCGGTTCGGAAATAGTTGTTGTATCAATTCCTGCCGACGAGGCGATGTGGAACCAAGCACGATGGGACAAAAAGAACTCATGTTTGAGATGGTGCCCTTCTAATAGATGAGCCGGGGCATTGAGGGATTCGGTGTTCTATCGTAAAATATAATGTTGATGAATCATCCCGTTCTTTTGAAATGATTAGATTTAACCACAGAGACACAGAGATCACGGAGTCAAACAATTGAATATCAGTCCTCTTGTTTCTAAGCAGTTCTCTGTGACCTCCGTGCCTCCGTGGTAAATTTGATGATTAAATATTCTTGTGGATAAACAACAACTCTGGCGCATTAATCTAATCAGTCTGTTGATTATCAAACCAGTCTGACCAAACCTGCATTTTCTTTTCAGCGGTATCGGTGACATTCATTTTTGGCTGCTGAGATCCAGGCACGATTTGCTTTAATGCGTTAAGTACTGCAACTCGAACATAAGGTTCTCGTTCTGTCCAGCCGATGCGTATCAGGTGTCCTACCATGTTCTGATCTTTCAATTCTCCCATGATGACAATGACATCGTATCTGGTTTTTGCATCAGTCGAATAGCTCAGCTTATGTAATTCTGCACGGCCTTGTTCGTCACCCAGACGAGCCATGCTTGCGATCACTTGCAGCTCTGTCTGACGATTGACTATTCCGAGTAAAGAACGCAGTCCTGAGCGTTGATAAGAATTGGAACTGTCGTTGGACGCATCACTGAATCCATCGATGACCACTGGATTCTGAGAGTAGCCACACGCCAGGATCGCTGCCTGTTGTACGGTCGTGCTACTTTCCTGAAGCAAGGGCAACAAAAACGGAGCCAGTTGAGGAAGTCGATGTTTTTGCGCATATTGACATCCCAGAACTCGCACATCGGCCCAAGTATGCATCAACGCATTTTGAGCAACCACACGTGCTTCAACCGAGGTGTCTTGCGTAATGGTGAGCATCAAGTCTCTGCAAATGTGCCGATCTTGTTCCTGCGATAATCTTTCTGCAATGAGTATCAACTCCCACTTGGCAAGTGTCTGCTTATTGGCACGTTGCGCAACCTAGCGGGCCGCCTGCTTGCGTTTCTCTAACTGTTGATCGTTCAATTGAACAATCTCCTGAGCAGCAGAAACTTTCATTGAATCCAACTGTTCGAGCGTTTTCTCCAGTTGTGAAATTCCTAACTCGTTCAAAACAGCATCGAGTGCTTCAGGTGACTGATCAATCAGTGATGTGGCCTCGCGAGAAAGCTGCTTGCGTTTGAATTTAGTTAATTGCTGTTCAGTAATTTCTGCAAGCAACTCTTCAAGCTGTCGCTGGGCTTGTTCTAAAGCTGGCTGTTCCTGGATGGTTTTAGCCATCGCTTCTTCAGCCAGATCTTTATTGAGATCCAGGTTAAGGTTGAAATCGTGACTGATCGTTTCCAATATTTGTTCTCGTTGTTCTTCACTATCCTCTAGCACTGCCATCATAACACCAAAACGTTGTTTCAGTATTTTTCGGGTTTTGTTTCTGGTTGGTATCCCGGCCGAAGCAAAGGCAGCCGAGAGAACAGGGAATGCTTTTTAATTTGACCAGCTTGTCACCGCATCCACAGCTGCGAGTTGTACTTTGAGGTTTGTATCTTGTGCCAACTCCTGTAACGATTGGATCGACTGGGCACCGACGTGCTGTCCTGCAAAGTGAGCAATTGCGATTCGAACTTCCGCAGACTCATCATCCAGGTATTGATAAATGATGTCTTCATCCCGCATGCCAATCGCCATCAGTCCGACTGCTCGGGCTTTTCCAGGATGTGTTTCAACAACCTCCTGCAATTTATCCAATGCAGAATCTGAAGTGAGCAAGCCCATATTTCGGATCGCAGCATACTGCACGGGATACTCTTCATGAGTCAGTTGCTTGGTGAGATCACTGAGAACCGTTGGGTGCCCGATTAACGCTTGCCACAATCCAAACTGGTTCACTGCGTGAGTATCCTGATGCCAGCGAAGATCCCAAATTCCTTCGGGCCATAGTTTCAAAGGGTCTGGACTTTGTGAATCGAATGCAATCCCTGAATGATCCTGTGCAGATTGATGTGTCTGTACAATTTGAGGATGACTGACCGCATAACAGATACAGGCATCGAGCGCAGCCAGGGTGAGGGAGGAAAGAATCCTTGGTTCTAATTCGGATTCTGCCAGATGGCTATTTAATGTTGGAATGAGTCGCGGTTTGATTTTGCGAGCAATTCCTCGCAGCAACTCAATGCGAACCGGCTGCGAAAGATTCTGGTTCTGTAACGCATGGCCCGCAACGGAATAGATATCGTCCGGGTTCCCAGCTTGCTTTGACAAAGCATAGCACCAGGCTTCGGCTGCAGCGGCTTGCATTGAAGGAGTCGTAGATATCACTTCTTCTTCGACGACATCATTGGCAGCCAACTTTGATGAAGAGTCTGAAGTTTTATCTGTGGGGAGGGGGAGGCGATCCTTTTCTGTGTTTCGGTTCAGTCGTCTTGAGAAAATGCTGTTTTCTTGATCCGCTGAATCTTGTTGCTCGAAATCAACGGACTGTTTGTCATTCATGTTGGCCAGAACACGGTTGCCAGTATTCGCGTCATACTCTACTTCCTCCAGGGCCATTTCCTGCAACCGAGCCAATTGGGCAGGCATCATCAACTCGGGAGAGTGACGAGCAAGCAGAATCGTAGCATTCCAGCCAATTAAATCGTCTCGGTTGGCCAATTGATTCAATTCGGGCAGAAGACCAGAAGGCAGCTTTTGCTTTTCCGAGTCCAGATCCAGATCGACCGACGCCAGATNCTGATTGACCGACACCAGATTCTGATTGACCGACACTGTAGGCTGCTTTGTTGTTAGTTCATCTTCAGATTCAACATCGTGTTGCTGATCTGAGACGTGCTGTTCATTTTTATCGTGGGGTGTTGTGTTTTTGCTGGAGGAATAATCAACCAGTCCCTGGTGCTGCCAGCGGAAGATAGGTTTTTCCTGGAGTTCCTGGAATGCATTGCGTCCAGCAATCGGCTCGGGCCAAATTGGCATCGCTCGCCAATGATCGATGTTCAGTTTGTCTTCAAGAGGCGATGCAGAAGCAATATCAGGAGCAATATTCAGTGCATTGCGCACCTGTTGCTGGGTTAGCGAGTGATCGCTAACCGCAATTTCTGAAAACCCAATGGTTAAACCGCTGTCAGATATCGTGACACAGCCCGATGTAGGACATATCAATGAGACAAGTAGCAAGATGACCATCAACAACCGTAATCGCAACCGTGTTGATAAATTGATGGCTTGTTGTTTGTAAAACGGCAAGCAAAACTTCTGTCTCATCTTAGGTTGATGCGCATCGAGATCAATTTCCAAATTCAATGAATCAGGAAAAGATTTACGACAACGTTGATATGGGAAAGAAGAGTTTGCCACGGATCAAGACAGACACGTCAGAGAAGAAGAGAAAAGTGAGAAGTGAAATTTATCCGAGAAGAGATGATCTGTGAAGACCTTTTAAAAATGGCTGCTTTAGAACATAGGATGTATTTTTTACATCGATTAGACCGTTTATTTCACTAATCGCTGAACTTTTACAAAAGAAAATGAAAAAAAATCCGCAATGATTTTGAACAACAAATAGACGCAACGAAAAAATGCTTTTTATTCAATGAGTTAGTAAGCACAACAACGCTTGAGGCAACAATGTTGTTAAAACAAAAACAGGAAAACGAGTCAGCTGAAGGCTCAATAAATTATGGCAAGACGTGGTATTTATTGATGCACGAGTTCAAAATAAAACGATCCGGCGACACTTAAGAATGTCTCTTTTTTGNTCATAGAAAAAGAGTTACGTAACACAGATGCTGTATTTGTAGTGTTTATCGANTGTCGGTCACGTTTTGTCTTTTGGATTCTTCGTCTGTCTCTCCCTGTGAATCGATTTGTGTGTTGTATTAATTGGAGTTTCTGCAGGAGAAGAAAAATCTGTTTGGTTGTTTAGAAAACAAGAGGATTAACAAGTCTACTACAGAGTCTATTCAGGTTCATATGAAACCTTGCAAGAGGCAACGTTGTGGAGTGTGTGAACGTGTTGCGTTTTGTAGTTGAAAGTGCAAAACAGAGGGCAAGTTATGGTTTGAAAAAAAAAAGGTTGCAGAATCCTCTTGCGTTATTCGATGAAAACCTTAAATTAATGCAGCTTTGTGTAAGTCCTTACGTGGTAAGGAATGAGTGATGTCAGTTGTTGACGTAAGTCTGATTTAGTCTTCGTTGATCATTTGACGTAACTTTATTTCATCGTGAGGGCAATCAGGTTTGTCAAAGGAGGCTTACCTGGAATGGATTCATATTTGTGGTTTGGTTGACCAATGTTTTTGGCATGCCCGGTAAGCAACGGTAAACCATCCACTCTGGTACTCTGAGGAGGAGTTACAGTGGCCAAGAAAAAAGCAGCGAAGAAGGCAGTTAAAAAGACAGCCAAAAAAGCAGTCAAAAAAGCAGCCAAAAAAACAGCCAAGAAAACAGCAGCCAAAAAGGTTGTGAAGAAGGTCGCCAAAAAGACAGCTAAAAAGGCAGTCAAGAAAAAGGCAGCCAAAAAAGTTGCTAAGAAGACAGTAAAGAAAAAGGTCGCCAAAAAAGTAACCAAAAAGGTCGCCAAAAAAGTTGCTAAAAAAGCAACCAAAAAGGTCGCCAAGAAAGTTGCTAAAAAAGCAGTGAAGAAAAAGGCAGCCAAAAAGAAAAAATAGGTCTCGATTCATCGAGAAGGCTAAATAAAAAAAGCGATCAGTCTCACTGGTCGCTTTTTTTATTTGTAGGCTCTTGTCTGGCGGCATGTTCGTAGTACGATGAAATTAATCGATTGTCTATTTCTGTACCAAATGTCCAATGAGAAACCATGTCTGAACGAGTCGTTTTAGCAATGAGTGGCGGCGTAGACAGCTCTGCGGCTGCTTATTTACTTCGTGAGCAAGGCTACGAAATTATCGGCCTGTTTATGCGTTCCGGTGCGACTGAAGAATCTTGCCAGCTGGATGATCCAGACGCTTTGCCTGTGTTAAATGTGAAGTCACATAAACAAGGNTGCTGTAGTGCATCGGATGCAGCCGATGCTCGCAAGGTGGCTGACGAGCTTGATATTCCCTTCCATGCTCTGAACTTTGAAGACGCCTTCGGACGCATTAAAGATTATTTTGCGGATGAATATTTAGCGGGTCGCACTCCCAACCCCTGCGTGCAATGTAATAACTGGTTGAAGTTTGGCAAGCTTTGGGATTTTGCTCAACAAGTCGGTGCCAGTAAAATTGCCTCGGGGCATTATGCTCAAGTTATTTCTGAAAAAACAGGGGAGTACGCGCTGCATCGTGGAATCGATCCGACAAAAGATCAATCGTATGTTCTGTTTGGTCTCAATCAGAATTTGCTTCAGCACATCCTGTTTCCTGTAGGAGGCTATACGAAAAAAGAAATTCGAAAACTGGCAAATCAAACCGGTCTTCGAACAGCGAACAAAAAAGACAGCCAGGAAATTTGTTTCATTCCTGATAACGATTACGCAGGGTTTGTAAATCGATACCGTGGTCAGCAGGAAACCGCAGGCCAGTTTGTCGATTCTTCAGGCAACTTACTGGGTGAGCATCCCGGCTATGAGCACTTCACCATCGGTCAGCGAAGAGGACTCGGAATCGCGTTTGGCGAACCTCGCTTTGTGCTTGAAATTCGACCCGAAAGCAAACAGGTCGTACTAGGTGTCCATGAAGAACTGGGACGAACCGGACTCAATGCATTACGTGCAAACTGGCTGCAAGCTGTTCCAGATCGATTCCGTTGCCAGGCTCAAATCAGATACCAGGCAACACCAGCTTGGTGTGAAGTCGAATGCCTGGATGATGATCAGTTTCGTTTGATCTTCGATGAACCTCAATTTGGTGTTGCACCGGGACAAGCCGTTGTCTGTTATGAAGAAGANCTCGTACTCGGCGGCGGATGGATTCAAAATAGCTTTCAATCCCAGCCTATCTCTTAAAGATCAAGCGGTCTTGCGAGCGGAGGGTAGACATTCTTGTCTGCCTTAAATGAAAACAGGCTCAAACGAAACAGACACCGAATGTCTGTGCCCCTAATTAATAGAGATCCAGCTGAAGTGTCCAACAAATTTCTTTGCTAATCCGGGGGCATGGGAGAAGTTGCATCTATTGGGTAGAGTTGGGGGAGATTCTCTTTGGTTAGGCTACAAGGCCTCAATAACCTGCTATTATACCAATTCCAAGGAAAACTAGCATTCAATCATCGTTCGTGCCCTTGTACTGGTAAGGGTTTAGGTAATATCTAACGCGCGAACAAATTCGCGGATGTGTATAATCTACCCAGAAAAGTGGAGGTATTGGCATGACTTGGAGAATTCCTCGAAAAAAACAGGCGAGAAGTCTTGAAAAGCACTGATCGATTCCGTTAGCTAGGGCACGTTGTTTTTTCGACAGCGGGTTCTGGCGGCGTTCGCTTGGTCTACACGACTCAAAATAGCCGGGCGTCACTACTAAATAAGGGACTAAAGACAGGTAAATAAGGGATTGAACACAGGATTTCTGTTCGTTAATCCAGAAATTTAGCTCCACCAGGGCGTGCAATACGTACTATCATAGCCAGTCAAAGCCTACGGGAGTTTTCAGGCTATAATTCCGATCTAACTGTGGTAGTGACTTACATAAGGTGAGCCACCACGACCCCATACATATATTATTGAAACCTAACACACAAACGGACACATGTCCACGATCGAGACGATGACAGAACGAACTGCGATTACTGGCCTGGGGATGATTACTGCTTGCGGTATCGGTCCGGATGCCTTTCTGGAAAGTATTTTACAAGGTCGCTCGGGAATTTCTGCGGTCGATCTGTTTCCCGGTCCTGTCCCTCCCGGGAATGTTGGGGGACAGTGTAAAGACTTCAACGACTTGACCATCAAAAAGCAGTATCTCAAGGCACAGCGAAAAAGCATCAAAGTGATGTGTCGAGATATCCAACTGGGTGTTGCAGCTGCAAGTATTGCGATGACGCATTCCGGACTGGAACTCAATGAAGAGGAACGTTCTCGACTGGGTGTTGAATTCGGAGCAGACTTAATGCTCAGCCCACCAGATGTTCTTGCGAGAGCAACTTTTGCAGCGAGGAACGAACAGGGCAACCCCACGGACACGATTTGGGGTGAAAAAGGAATCGCTCAAATGGAACCTCTCTGGTTGTTGAAATATCTGCCCAACATGCCAGCTTGCCATATCAGCATTCACGCAGATGCACGTGGCCCAAGTAATTCTCTGACACTGGAAGAAGTTTCTGGCATTTTGGCGCTCGGTGAATCACTGCGAATCATTCGTCGAGGTCAGGCCGATGCCATGATTGCCGGAACAACCGGTGCTCGATTAAATGTCATTAAGTCGATCAATTATATGGCTATGCATGAATTAGCAGAGCCAGGAAACCTTGCCCCGGAAGAAGTACTCAAGCCATTCGATAAACAAAGAAATGGCGAAGTGGTTGGCGAAGGATCTTGTGCAATGATTCTCGAAAGAGAAGGGCTAGCCAAAAAACGCGGCGCAAACATTTATGGGTGGATTCTTGGCGTTGGCAGTTCTTGTGTAAGGACTCCGCGAGAAGGCGGGAATCCTCGTGCTGCGCTTGTCAATGCAATCAAGATGGCCATGAAACATTCGCATATTAGCTATGATCAAATTGGTCACATCAACGCTAATGGCTGTGGTTCTCAAAGTATGGATGCCGCAGAAGCAGCAGCGATTCATGAAGTCTTTGGCTCACTGGGAAATCAAGTTCCTGTGACCGCGATGAAACCCTACTTTGGAAATTGTGGTGCAGGAACCGGAACAATCGAAGTGGCTGCTTCGCTGCTGGCAATGACGCAGGGGGTTGTGCCTCACACGCTTAACTACAGCACGCCCGATGAAGAATGCGATCTGAATATCGTGCATACCGAGCCACTCAAAACCGATAAGAAACATTTCCTGAAATTGAATGTTTCCCGAACCGGTCGAGCAAGTGCAATGGTTATCGAATCAGTTTAGAGGCATGTCCTTCTCCATAGAATACAGGTAGTTCAGCCATAGATTGGTTGGGCTACTCAAGTTCGATAAAAACCTGCACTGTGCAGGCCTCCATACCAGCCCGAATCGCCAGACGTTGGACGTGAGCTACTTTTAGCCAGATACAAATTGCCTATCTCACCAGTCTCCTGGAAAAATTCAGTAGATTGAGGCTGTTGATCTTGAATTTCGTATCAAACGAGCGTATACCTTTTTACTTATTCGCCCTGCGGGGCTTTTTTGTTTGTACGGGCAACTGGTAGGACCAGTGAGCGTTCGCATTTTATTTAGTATCAAGTCGTAATCAGGTCAGGTGCTCAGATGGCAAAGAATATGATTATCGCCCAGTCGGGCGGTCCTTCACCGGTAATCAATAACACGTTACGTGGGATTGTTGAGACAGCTCGTGAAATGTCAGAAATTGGCACCGTGTATGGTGGCTGGCACGGCATTGAAGGGGTCTTGCGAGAAGAACTGATCAACCTGACAGATCAATGCCCTGAAGAAATCGCCTTGCTTCGAACGACTCCAGCAGCTGGTTCGATTGGTACTTGCAGGTATAAACTGAAAGATGGTCAGGACGAAGATTTTGATCGCATCATCGAAATTTTCAAAGCTCACGACATCGGCTACTTCGTCTACATTGGCGGAAATGATTCGATGGATACTGCCAACAAAGTGGCTGAGGTTGCCCGGCAACGTGGTTTGGATGTCGTTGGAATTGGCGGACCCAAAACGATTGATAACGATGTCGGCGACAGCGAGTTCCAGTTGATTGATCACACACCCGGCTATGGAAGTACAGCCAGGTACTGGAGCAATTACGTGCAGATGTCTAACGAAGAAAACAAAGGCAGTAGTCCAGCAGATCCTGTTTTGATAATGCAGGCGATGGGCCGAAAAATCGGCTACATTCCCGCAGCTGCGCGCCTGGCAGATCCGAATCGTGAGATGCCGTTACAAATTTATCTGGCAGAACAAAAAGTCGAGATCGAACAGCTTCGCGAAAACATCAATACGATGCTCAAAGAGCACGGGCGTGCAATGGTTGTTGTCAGTGAAGGTTTAGAGATCGAAGGACTGGAAATTCCGGAAGAATTTGTTGTCCGTGATTCTTTTGGCCATGCGATGCTTTCTTCGAGCAAAATTACTGTCGGGCAACTTTTGACCAATGCATTGAACGAGAAACCTTTGGCTGTCAAAGGCAAAGCTCGGTGTAATGTTTCCGGAACTCATCAACGAAACGATATCGTGCATGCCTCGAATGTGGATTTGACGGAAGCTTATTATGTTGGTCAAAAAGCCGCGTTGCTGGCAGCAGCTGGCGAGCATGGATACATGGCTTCCATTTTACGAACAGACCGCGACAACTACACGATCCAATATGGCAAAGCTCTTTTATCTGAAGTGGCAAACAGCGAGCGTCATTTCCCCGCGGAGTGGATCACCCCTTGTGGGACCGATGTGACGGACGATTTCCTGAAATACGCTCGTCCGCTGATCGGTGATAACTGGGTTTCTGTGCCTGTGATTGACGGGCGGCTTCGTATGGCAAAACTCAAACCGATTTATGCTGATCAAAAGCTTGATAAGTACATCCCGCAAGCAGATCGATAAACATTTTCATGCTGGTCAGCGGAGGGCGTGAACTCCCCTGGTAACAAAGGCTGTAGGCTGGATCGTGACCCAGCAATTCGTCTTGATTTTAGTCATTGTTGTAACATTCCGCTGGGTCTAGACCCAGCCTACAAAAAGATCAAAGAGAAATTATGTCTGTAACGTTTGAGAAAAAGAGTGATTACCTCGTCGCTGTTGATTCGGATGGCTGTGCTTTCGATTCGATGGAAATTAAGCATAAAGAATGCTTCATTCCGAACTTCATCAAGTTTTTTAACTTGCAACCGGTTTCGCGTTTTGCACGCGAAGCTGCGGAGTTTACGAACCTGTATTCCAAATCACGGGGAGCCAATCGATTTATTGCTTATTTGCTGGCCGTTGATTTACTCGCAGAACGTCCAGAAGTCGCTGCTCGCAATGTCAGCCTTCCCAAGCTGCAAGGTTTGCGGGACTGGATGGAGCGTGAATCGAAACTGGGGACAAAAACGATCAAGCCGGAAGCTGAAAAAACTGGCAATCCGGATTTGAAACTTTGTTACGAATGGTCTTCCACCGTTGATGCAACAATAGCCGACTTGGTGCATGGCGTTCCTCCGTTCCCGGGTGTGCGTGATGGCTTGGTGAAGATGAATAAAACTGCTGATGTGATTGTCTGCTCTGCCACCCCAACAGGGGCATTGCAATCAGAATGGACTGAACACAACATCGTCGAATATGTTGCAGAAATTTGTGGACAGGAAGCGGGCAGCAAGACAGAAATTCTAACTGCTTCTAAAGCTTTGGGGTACGATCCAGATAAAATGTTGATGGTTGGCGATGCACCCGGAGACATGAAAGCAGCGATTGCAGTCGGGGCACATTTTTATCCGATCAATCCTGGTCACGAAGAAGCGAGCTGGGAACGGTTCAACGACGAAGCTCTGGCGAAATTCTTCGCAGGAGAGTACGGCGGCGAATACGAACAAAAAGTGATCGCAGAATTCGAAACCTACCTCCCAGAACTTCCCCCCTGGAAGTCGTAAGCGTATTTGTAGTAGTCCAACTAGCGTTAAAGGTCAGTCATTTGGGTAGAGGCTTTTG
>JAESQE010000205.1 GCA_016765335.1 Planctomycetaceae bacterium | reverse complement strand
AAAAAAGGTCTTCAGCTGTCTCCCTGCAACACGTCGATCTTTTTTTCCATGTTTCGCGAGAGGAAAGTTCTTCCAACGCGGTCATGAATTCTTGCAATTCGCTGCAAAGGTATCCATTTTGCGGGCCAATTTGTTCACAGAATCCACCAGCATTGTCAACCACCGGAACACACCCGGCTCGCATCGCTTCTGCAACAGTTCGTCCAAATGTTTCTACTACATCCGGATTATGATACAACAGCACGTGCCAGCGATTCAAATGTGAGCGAGCTTCCCAATTCGCTGCATGAAACGTTGCTCGCTGTTGACATGCCTGAGATAATTCTTGCCGAAACGCATCGGGGCAGCCCACAAATTCCCATCGCACTTCAGGAACTTCACACTCAGGGTTTGATAAAACTGCACCAGCCAACCGGGCCATTTCTGTGCATTGGGTGTGCATATTCTTCCCACAATTAATTCTTCATTCGACCGACCAGCAAGCCCGTCCGCCGTATCCCGCGGGCAAGGCACTCCCTGGTAAACGACCTTCATCGAGCTTTGGTTCAATCGCCTGGCCAAAGATATCGAACAGGCAACAGACAAATCAGCNCCTGCGTGTTGCCTCATGGCTGAATGCACATATTGAAGGACCGGGACATTGAATTCCGGTTTATTCTTTCCCCAATAGACATTCCCGGGCGAGGTGTTATGTAACACGAGAAAGTCTCCTTCCCATGTATTGATTGATTGATGCTCAATCTGTTTTGCCACTTCAATGCGACAATGCGAAAACGCAGCCCTGGTTTCTTTCGTTGCATTCGAGCGAAAAACAACCGTGTGATCGATATCAGGCAACGCCCGAGTGACCGACCAGGCACACGCAGCCGTACCACCCACAATATTGCCCACGTTACACATTTGAACCAGACGCATACTTTCCCCAATCGACTTCACATCTCTGACAGGACTGATCCCCAAACGCGTTAGAGGGAGTTCTTCGCAAAAAAGAACTTCTCTTTTTCTACACAAATAAGAATGATACGAGTAATTCAACTCTTGTTAATTATCAGATGTCATACTTTCTACCCAAATCCTTGTCGGGCACCAGTGGGAATTGACAAATGATTTGCACCACAGAGACACAGAGATCACCGAGTTTGAAAAAGAACCAATAATATTTCCAGGATAACTCCAGAAGCATACCGTTTCGTTTTCAAGGAATGAAGAATCATCAAATTTTTTCTCTGTGGCCTCTGTGTCTCCGTGGTTTATTTTACTTGTTTCTTCTTAATTCCAACTATGCTAGAAGAGAAGTCTGAAAATCGTATCCTAAGATTTCCATCCCGTCTCCCAATTAACAATAGTTGGATTGCTTCTAGGCACCTCGGTATCAATCCTGCTGGGTCTTGACCCAGCCTACGCAATTCATCCGTAAAAATACGTGGCTGTTTTTTAAGACCATTTTGATAAAAAACGGGCACGATCCTGATGCCATCTTGATGTTCGCGTCTTCAAACGACGCGTCGAGACATGACCCACGTGCTGCAAACAACCCTGGGGTAACACGCCCAGATCTTGTGACGATTTACTGAAGTGCTGCTTCCATCGCAATTGCCAATCCGTATCCGACCAGTACAAAGACATGCTTTCATCGAACTCGCCCACCTTTTCGTAAGTCTCTCTTTCAAAGCAAAGGCACCAGCCCGAAAGGATTTGCTGCTCATCTCGCAAAACGGAATCTTGCAACTGAGAAATCAGCCTCTCGCGACGCCATTCCGCTCCAATCAACTTTTCAGGATTCTTTCGCAACTGGTCAATTAAATGGTTGATCCAAGGTCGAATCGTCAACACATCGTTGTTCAACAAGGCAATATATCGAGTCTGGCTACTTTGAATTCCTCGGTTCCAGGCCGAGGTAATTCCCGTATGCTGCTGCTCAATCCATTTCACACCCGGCTGCAAAAACCGCTTCGATGCCTTGCGGTCTTTCTCTGAACTTCCGTCGTCAACAACAGTAATCGAAAGGTGCCGGTCATGATGTCGCCACAACCCAGAACAACACGCAACGGTTTGTTCCCAACAACCGTGCTGAGGAATAATAATTGTCAGATCGCTAGAATCTTTTGCTAAACAGATCTGATTCATCCGATTTCCTCAATCTCGACAGGACTCTTTTTCATCCGTTCCAATTCCTGATTCAATTCATTTTTCACAGGAGCAGGATTCACTGGCAAATCGGCTTCATCGACAAAATATTCTTGCGCACGCTGTTGANTCGGATCATCATTGGCAACAGCAGGCTTTGCAATGTTTTGATTGTCCTTTTTGTTCGCAACGGCTGGCTGTGACCAATGCAACGGCTGGAAATCCCGCATCATTCCGCACTGTTCTGGGGAACGGTTTTGATCGTCAGTGTAACGCCCATCTGTCTGCTCTAAGCGAGGATCTCCAACATGCTCAAGAATCTGCTGCGAAGCTTCCTGCTGACTCATCACTTCTAAATAATCATTCAATCGACTTTCAGGCGATACAGAAACTAATCTCATGCCTGCCAGAGACATTGCGCTGCGGGATAGCCGAAGAAACTGAGCGACTCGAAAATAATGGTAATCCGTTGACACTGCCGCATCCAAAGGCTTTCTCTGTTCAAAGTGATACTGACCGGGCCACTGAAGCTCGCTCAGATCTGCCTTACTCATTCCCTTGGCTTCGCACTCTCGAACAAAATCGCCCAGCAACTTTTCAGGCTGATATTCAACATTCCGCTTTCTCGCATAATCAATCATCTCAGACGAAGGAGAAACACGCATTTCACAACCAAGAAGATAAATTGTGCGGAACCCGAGCTGATACAGAATATCGATTGCCTGCACCATCGAGTCATTCCAATCGACAACTTTCCGATGATCCGCCGCCAGAAAGTCGTTGAAGCCTCTCTGGTTATCGCTCTCGAAAAAATACAGTCCCGGGCATTCACAAACCTTGTATGTCGTCTCCGGCACAATATCCATTGATCGCCTGCGGCTCACAAATTTCATGATTCCCGCATCAAGATAAANCGACCTCATAAATCGCTGAGTCGGATCGTAAGAGGTCCAAAAATCTGGTCGAATCAGTCCTGTTCCTGCCAAGTTGACACTCATTTTTGGGGCAGGTGATTCCTGGAGTAGTTTCATGTCTGCCTGATTCAAACAAGGCCCACCTCCCANCAGCCAGCAAACCGAACCAGCCGGCGATGCATAATCATTCTGCAACAAAACATCCCGTTTTTGTTTGTCGGTTGTGCAACGAAAAAACGTCGTTTTGTTTGCAGCTTGTTCAGGCATTTCTCTGTGACCTCTCCAATGATTGAATTAATAGTTACGATTCTGTTTTCAATTTAAGGACAATTTACCGCAACCATTTACGGAGGCATTGTTGATCCAGAAGCATTCGAAGAACTACTCATTGGTGCCGAGGATGTTCCAGGACTACTCGTAGCATTACTTAAGGAAGTCGTACCAGGCAAAGAACTATCTGCTGGAATCGAAGAGGTTCCCGCCAAACTTGNACCAGTTCCAGATGACCCAACACCAGAGGAACCACCGCCAGAAGACCCAGTTCCAGATGATCCAGCACTAGAGGATCCCGGATTCGTAGAAGGCGTGCCGGAAGAACTTCCCGCTGGAGCCGAAGAAGTTCCCGCCAAGCTCGAATCCACGCCAGAGGAAGCCATTGCAGATGAGGCCGGATTTGAAGAGGTCGCAATGGAACTCGAAGCCACTCCAGAGGAACTGATTCCTGATGAAACCAGGCTTGATGATGGCGTTACCGAAGATGTTCCACCGGAGCTTGATTGCACACCAGAAGAATTCAATGCAGAAGAATTCAATGCAGAGGAACTCAAACTTGAAGACAACAAAAGGCTTGAGCTGTACGCAGAAGAACTCGGCGTTGAAGATGTCGCCGAACTTGCAGAAGTCGCTGATGTCGCCGCAGAGCCTGAACTACCAGAACTTGAAGGCGACATCGATGATACCGAGTTATTTGATGACGTTCCCGAACCTGAACTTGAACCTGGATTACTACTCAAGTTGTTACTCGAAACAGGGGGATCAGAAGAAGGGAGATCGCTGCCACCAAAGCCTGACAGGTTTTCAGGCAACTCCCATCGCTCATCCTGAGGAGGTTCGGGCCAAAGTTCTCGCGGATCAATCGGTCCCAATTCCATCTGAAACTGCGGCTCGTGATCAAACTGCACACGAACTCTTTCCGGCTGAAGCTCACTTAATATCGTTCCATTGCGATCCAGAAGTTTCACGATCCCCAACCAAGGCACCGGAAGCGATGTTTGCGGAGTTGTCTCAATAAAATACTGCGAAACAGGCCCTGCATAAATACGAAAGAATTCCGATACAAACGACCGCGAGTCTTCACGAGTTCGTATCCAGGGAACCCACATACGAATTCTGCGTTCTCCATAATTATCAATACTATTGGGCTGTCGATAATTTCCTCGCCAGCGATAAGATCGCCTTGCCAATTGCTCGGAAGTGTCCGGCAAATCGTAAACATAATCTCCAGTGAGAACGACCCGGTTGAACAGCAACTCACGAGATCGAGTTTCTCGTAGTCGCGTCAAATCCAAGTCTTCTTTGTAAACAGCTTGCTGCGTAGTCTTTTGTTGCAAGAAGAAAAACTCTCCTTGAGCATTCACGCCCCACGATGCACCGCGGGCACGAATGGCGACCTCCTTAATGATACTGCGCACCGACTCTTCACCACGAAATTTCACCGAGGTTACATCGTTGGCCAAAGGACCAGTTTCTATTAAACTCGATACATATTGTATTTTCGTGTTGGGCACAACATATTGCTGTATCAACTTCTGGATCAATTCCGCAGAATTAATCACGGTATCAACTGATTCAATCAAACCATCAGGATCGTTAGAAAACAAATAGGTCCGAGCATACAAATGCGGTTTGATCCCCTGAGAATTGGCACCCAATGCACCAGGAAACACTTCGTTCAACTCAATCCCCGGCCCTTCCANNTGAATCAGTAAGCCCGAGGGNGAGTCTGACTGAACCTGCTCGACTCGACCAAAATACCATCGATCTCCCGTNGAATATTCGCAGGCGATCCAATCTCCCGGTTCGATTTCATTTCGATCCAGGAAATCATCATTCAACTTCAGTTGACCCGCACCACAACCGCCCTGGCGATGCAATTCAAACCAACAATTCTTCACCGCCCGCTGGCTCAACACGCCCTTGAAGTCTGTCTGATTGGCCCCGTAATGTAATAAGAGTCGTTGATAAGCCATTCGTTTTCTCTCGTTCTGGTTACTATCTCAACAATCTGAAACTGGGTGCTGGAATCCATCTTCATTTCAGGAAACAGGCAACACCGTTTGCAGAACCGGATCTTCAGCGTGAATTAGAATCGAATAGGTATACAAGTCCGCTCGGGACAAGTTGTACTGAAATCGTGCCACGGTACAATTCTGAAAATATCGGTAAGTGCTCGTGCCCACATCGCGATACAGAAAAAATGAAAACTTCGTATCCGATGAAGTATCCAACAACGAACGCAACTGCTCGATTTCTCCGAACATTTCCGTTTCCTGCAACAGCAACTCCCCATCCTGAGCTGCCACTTGCCCTGCAATGGTAATTTCCACTCCATTTCGAGAAACACCTGCCGTCCCGTCGCCATCTTCCAGCAACACCTTATAACGGCTGAAATCCCAGCGATCCTGGATTTGCAGCTTAGTGATCGGCCCAGGCAGTTCGTGATAAGCGCCCTGCTTCAATATCGTCGGATTGAATTGCAATGCCATCAGTTTGATTCCTCACTATTACTTTTGCAAAAATACTCGCCTGTGTACTTCCCATTCATCCTCTACGATTACGCAACCGATGCCCGGCGAATTGCAGATCACTGACAATCTCATCCAGGTCCACAGGTTGCGAAACCTGAATGGTGATTTCCCCAAACTGGTTCACTGTTTGTTCAAAAGAAGAATCCGGGCCAGGTGCTTTGGAAGACATTGCACGCGGACGATTCAAGCTCTCTAAGAATGATCCTCCCAGTTGCTCAACTGCCGAACGCTGAAGTACAAATTCCCCTGCACTGAGCATCGCAGGCACTCGATCAATCCCAGCAGGACCGCTCACCAATCCGCCGTTAGCATATCCTTGCATCCGACCCGAAGAACCACCTCCTGAAACTCTGCCTCCTCCTCCACCACCGCCGGAAGTTCTCCCTCCACCAGGCGTACCACCACCGGGTATCCCGCCAGGCAATCCGCCAGGAAGACCTCCGCCACCACCTCCGCCTCCGCCGCCGCCCAGCGAAGCCAACTGAGCTGCAACCCGCGAAATCGCTGCACTCAGCTGAGCAAGTGCTTGCAGCGCAGGCCCAACATTAAGCGAAACAGACATCCCGCTCAATTGACGTACCTGCCCAACGACCTGCTTCAACTTCCCTGAAACCTGAGCCAGGGGAGAATTCAGATTGCGAAGCCGTCTCGCCAACGAAGTCAACCCCTGTTGACTACGCCCCACCTGCTCCAGCTGTCGATTGAAGGAATCCATGCGTGAAATCACACCATCGAGTTCCTGGGAAAACTGGGAACTGTCCGCAAGAATCTGAACAGTTAAAGACTCCGAATAACCAGCCATGTCTTCTTCTCCCTATTGCCTATTATCTAACGCCTGGTTAAACCCGTGCGACCGTAGGTGAGGTCACAAAAGCGCGTCCGCTGAAAGTAATCATGTTGTAATCATCGCCCTCGGACATACTCAGCGATTCACGATAGACTTTGTCAAAGGTCACGATTTCACTGGCCACTCCAGCCGGATCGAGCACGGTAAATTCAAGAGTCAGCGTTTCTTGTTCTCCATCTGCCGACGTACTGGTAATCCCTGCTCCTGATGCAAACGTTAAAAACTCATACAACTGGAGTGGATCACCAGCATTGGCTGCTTTCCCTATCAACTGAGTCCATTTCGCAGAAAACGAAAGCGTGACCGATTCCTCATCTCCCTTGCGCAGATGTCCTCCGCTCAGGCTGCCTCGATCTTTAATTTCAATCGTGTTAACTTTTTCGGTCCAACTCAAATCCCCTTCATCCAAAAGCACCGTCAACGACAAAGGCGTCACCGCAGTGCCATCTTTCAAAACCAATTCTGCATCACGTAAATTTCGCACCAAATTTGAAACAGCCATTCATGTTCTCCTAAATATCTTGACTAACTCTTGTCCTGTTTCCGCCAACAAAAGCATTGAATTCAAGCCCACTAACACATCGCTCATTCCTGAGGGAACTTCTGAAGATTGGCTCTCCCCCTTACGAAGGGGGAGTTAGAGGGGGTTTTGAGACTACTTTTTATAATCAAGCTGTCTTCAAAAGTNTCTGGGATTTACTTTTGAGAGATCCCCCTAAGTCATCTGCGCCAAACATCGATAACTCACCAGCGAATGATTCAACGGACGCCCTTTGACAGAACGCTCGATGCGAGAAAAGTCTCGCACTTCAGGTTCACTTACTTTTGCATATCCAACAGCTGGTTGTGCAGAGAGGTCAAAATCTCGAATGGCGATAATTTGATGCGAAAGCGTGCTTCGTATCGCATCCACCATCACCCGCATCCTGGCAAGATCTTCATCTTGGCGAGAAAAACAATGTACATCCAAACCCATCTCTAAAAACTGCAACCCTGAGGTTCGCCTTTTGCGGTCGGTCACCCACGGAAAATCCAATTCCACCCACGCTTGATACTGAGTCGCATCATCCTGCATTCCCGGATAAATCGTTGACCAGGTCGTAGGAAATGTGTCCCGCCAGTACGAAGTAAAACTGCTTACTAAATTCAGATGAAGCAACTGACTACTCATAATTCACCTACTTTTTGTTTGTTGGGGGCGTCAGGAGAATCGTTCTCCTCATTGTTAATTTATTTTCTTCGCGGCTTCGCGGCTTTGCGTGAGGTTTATTTAGATTCTCACAATTCAAAAACATTCAAAGGAATCGAACAAACATCCGATTGCGACTGACTCATGCTGCTGCGAACCATTGCACGAGCAGGCATGCGACTTGTTCCAAATTCCAAAAAACCGATGTATTCAACATCGTTTGTTACCGAAATCATTGTCGTCAGATCGTTGTCTTGTTCTTCCCCCACCCCGCCATTCCATCCCGACTGAGCACGCCCTGTATCAACAGGAGTCCGCTCAATCACGCGGCTCATCAACCGCCTGGTCAGTTCTCGAACAAACTCTTGCCGCTTCTGGGCAAGATTGTATTGTGCATCATTCAACCGAAACATGACCTGTTCGGCATCTACTTCAATGCTGATCTTCATTCCAATCCCCAACTATGAATGTAAGCGGCAAGTCGCTAGCCGCCGGTGAGATATCCTTTGTGCATCATCTACTGATTCCGCATCTATGATGTGATCACTCAACAAAAATATTCACCACGCAAACTCAACGTCGCACTATTTGCAATGAGATCAAATTCGTTGTCGAATCCTGCTCAAATGAAGTGATGACATATTCCTCCTCATCGATCAAAATACGATCTGTTAACTGCGGAGCATCTGCCGGTAGATCATCCTGGGCAACCACAACTCGAACAGCACCATCCGACCCCTGCCCACTTACCTCTGCTGTTGGCTCCTGTATTTCTGACTCAACCAATCCGTTACAGATGGAGTCGGTTAACGTTTCGCTTACCTGTTGCGTTTCATGATCCAGCACCCGTTCAACAACGCGATACGTTATCGAAACACCCCAATCCATAATGGCTCGTGCCAGATCATCTTTGATTTGCAAGCTTAAACTCATTCGCTTTTCCCTCTGCCTGACTAATGATTATGAAGCATTGCAACTCACAACAAATGATCAATCACTTGCGTAAAAGTCACACCCAAAATAAACGTGATTGCAGCTAAAACTGGTGTCAAATTATTTTGCCAGCGTTCAATCGAACGCAGCCTCGCTTCATGATCGCTTGTTGTTTCCAGTTGCCCAGCCAGCGAGACTCGCAAGCTTTCCAAATTGACATTCACCTCGTGCAATGCCTCAACAATACGATCCAACTTCTCATCCGATCGAGATTCCAACATTCCCAATGCCTCCCCTGCAACAACCTAATGCCAACGCCTAATACCTATAATTTCATTCATTAGTATCAGCCTGAGATATCACCCAGTCAGGGCTTTCTCGCTGTTCCTGTTCTCGCAATAATCGTTCATAAGTCGTTCGAGCCTGAAGTAATGCCAGCAAGTTCGAACCACGATCTGCATTCGCTCCTGCGTTTCCGCCGACTGCATATTTCAACGCAGAAAGCTTTCCATCACGTAGCAAGTTTGTGACATCCAAATCAATCTGATACAAAATGCCACGAATCTGCTCAGCTGTCAGTTCTGTTCCGCTCACACTGGAAAGGTCAGTTAAATCACTCATCTCAATCCCTTTCTCTATTTATTCGATCTGAAAACGGTTTTCATTATTGCTGTGTTCATCGTGCTGTCGTAACAATTCGTAGGCCAGACAGCGGATTTGCTCAGGGTAAGGCTTGGATCGAAATACCGATTCTTCCCAACCAAAGCGTTCGCACAATCGCAAAATGAAAAACTCAATACTGCGGGGCGCGTTCAGATCGAGTCCGTTCCCGCCGGCAAGAAAAAATTCTGTTGAGCATCCCGGAAATTCTCTCCCGTCAAATTGCTCAACTCCGAAACCCGCTCACAAACCCAAATCAAATCGCCCGCAGTCCATCCCGATTCCTCCAGCTCAACATGCAATTGATCTGCAAACAAATCCCAGCCGCCATGTGATTCTGGAACAACCGTCTCGAATTCAATTCGATCATCCCCCTTCAACGCTTCCCACAAAACAAGCGTTGCTACTCGTTGATGGTATTTCTCAACCGCTTCCAAATAGCGAGCATCC